>NZ_JBHUSF010000017.1:0-59417 GCF_042673295.1 Rhodococcus sp. NPDC057014 | reverse complement strand
CACTCGAGGCCGTCAACACCGGCGCCGACGCGCCGCACTGCTGATTGCGGCGCGGCCGGTTCCGGTCGACGCGGTCAGTCGTCTTCGGTCGCGTCGAGGGTGGCGTACAGCGCGCTGACGAGATTCGGTGCCAGGTCCTCGTAGGTGAGCAGTTCGATCCCGGCGTACGGGTCGGCGTCCTCGTCGGGGCGCAACTGCATCAGGCACAGCGACGGTCCGTCGCGCAGCACGGCGGCGATGAGCCGGGCGGACCGGCGGTCGGGATGCGACTCGGCCGCGGCCCGTGCGGCGTCGTCGGCGGCGTCGCGGTCGGACAGGAGGGGGACGAGCGCGTCGTCGAGATCGGATTCCGCCTCGGGCGGCAGGACGACGATCTCCTGGACGAGGGCGCATCCGACCACGGACTCGGGCCAGCTGGTGGTGGCGAGGAATTCGTCGAGTGCGCGTGACCCGCCGTCGATGTCGCCGGGGAACGGATCCTGTTCCACCGGGGTCAATTCCGCACCGTCGGCGAGTTGGTCGAGCAGGCTCGGTTCGGCGGCCGCGAGGAGTTCGGTCGGGACGAGTGCGAACATCTGGGGCGGCTGATCCCACCCTCCGGCATCGACGAATTCGACCACCTCACGCACGCAGCGGGCGAGGGCGTCCGTCTCTCGGTTCACATTCTCTTCACTCACAGGACCCATCTTCGCACCCCCGGAACAGGACCGACGGCGGCAACTCTCGGTTGTTACGTAGAGTGGGACGAAACGGTCACGCCCTCGCTGTTCCGGGTGTGGACCACCGAACGGTGCAGTTGACCGCGGCGTGAGAGCGTCGCCGAGTTCTTGGAGTGTGGCACGTGGGCATGCGGCCCCCCGCAGGTTTACCGTCGTTGTCCAAACGCAGTCGAGTGCTGCTGGTGCTGGCGCTTGTCGTCGCGGCCCTGCTGCTGGTGGGTCCTCGGCTGATCAGCACGTACACGGACTGGTTGTGGTTCGGTGAGGTCGGATTCCGTGGTGTCTTCACCACGGTCCTGATCACCCGTCTGCTGCTCTTCCTCGTGGTGGGGGTGGTGGTCGGCGGAATCGTCTGGCTGGCACTGCTGCTCGCGTACCGTTCGCGGCCGGTGTTCGTGCCCGTGTCGGGTCCCAACGATCCGGTGGCGCGGTACCGCACCACGGTGATGACCCGGCTGCGCCTGTTCGGCCTCGCGATTCCGATCGCGGTGGGACTGCTGGCCGGTCTGATCGCGCAGTCCAGTTGGGTGACGGTGCAGCTGTTCGTCAACGGCGGCGCGTTCGGCGTCGCCGATCCCGAATTCGGCCTCGACGTCGGCTTCTACACGTTCGATCTGCCGTTCTACCGTTTCGTCCTCAACTGGCTGTTCGTGGCGGTGCTGCTGGCGTTCTTCGCGAGCCTGGTGACGCACTACATCTTCGGTGGACTCAAGCTGGCAGGCCGGGGCGGCGCGCTGACCAACGCGGCGCGAGTCCAGTTGGCAGTGCTGGCGGGAACGTTCATTCTCCTCAAGGCCGTCGCGTACTGGTTCGACCGGTATTCCCTGCTGTCGAGCAGCCGCAAGGAGCCCACGTTCACCGGTGGTAGCTACACCGACATGAACGCGGTGCTGCAGGCGAAGCTGATCCTGCTGGCCATCGCGGTCATCTGCGCGGGCGCGTTCTTCGCGGCGATCTTCCTGCGAGATCTGCGGATTCCCGCAATGGCCACAGCCCTTCTCGTGCTCTCGTCGATCCTGGTCGGCGCGGTGTGGCCGCTCGTCGTGGAGCAGTTCTCGGTGCGTCCCAACGCCGCCGACAAGGAGAGCGCGTACATCGAGCGGAACATCGCCGCCACCCGGCAGGCGTACGGCATCACCGACGACAAGGTCGAGTACCAGGACTACCAGGGGTACGGGACGACGCCGCCGCGCGACGTGCCCGCCGACGTCACGACGATCGCGAACACGCGACTGCTGGACCCGAACATCCTGTCGCGGACGTTCACCCAGCAGCAGCAGCTGAAGAACTTCTACGGTTTCCCGCCGACGCTCGACATCGACCGCTACGACATCGACGGGGAGATGCGTGACTACATCGTCGCGGCCCGCGAGTTGTCGTCGAAGAGCCTGACAGGCAACCAGACGGACTGGATCAACAAGCACACCGTCTACACGCACGGCAACGGACTGGTCGCGGCCCCCGCGAACCGGGTGAACGCCGCCGCGGGCGAGTCCGCGGAGGAAGCCGCGAACAGCAACAGCGGTTACCCCGTCTACATGGTCAGCGACATCGCCTCACAGGCGGCGGGCAACCAGGTCATCCCGGTCGAGCAGCCGCGCATCTACTACGGCGAGGTCATCGCCGACACCGATGCCGACTACGCGATCGTCGGCGGCTCCGAGGGTTCGGATCCGCGGGAGTACGACACCGACACCTCGCGCTACACGTACACCGGTTCGGGTGGTGTGCCGATCGGCAACTGGTTCAACCGGCTGGCGTTCGCGGCGAAGTACACCGAACGCAACATCCTGTTCTCCGGAGCGATCGGTTCGGATTCGAAGATCATCTACAACCGGGACCCGCGGGACCGGGTCACCCACGTAGCACCGTGGCTGACCGCGGACGGCGACTCGTACCCGGCCGTCGTCGACGGCAAGGTCGTGTGGATCGTGGACGCCTACACCACACTGCAGGACTACCCGTACGCGCAGCGCAGTTCGCTCGACGGACTCGTCGAGGACAGCATCGACCAGAACACCGGCCGCCTCCTGCCCCGCAAGGAGGTGTCCTACATCCGCAACTCGGTGAAGGCCACCGTCGACGCGTACGACGGCACCGTGAAGCTCTACCAGGTGGACCAGAACGATCCCGTGCTCGATGCCTGGATGGGTGTGTTCCCCGACGCCGTGCAGCCTGCGGACTCGATTCCGGACGAATTGCGCGCGCACTTCCGTTATCCCGAGGACCTGTTCAAGGTGCAGCGCGAGATGCTCGCCAAGTACCACGTGGACGATCCGAAGGAGTTCTTCACCAACAACGCGTTCTGGTCGGTGCCGAGCGATCCCACGATCGACACGAGCGCGAACCAGCCGCCGTATTACGTGCTGGTCGGTGATCCCGAGACCGGGAAACCGTCCTTCAACCTGACCAGTGCGATGGTGGGGTACAGCCGCGAGTTCCTGTCCGCCTACCTGTCGGTGAAATCGGACCCGGAGAACTATGGCAAGTTCACGGTGCTCCAATTGCCGACGGACACCCAGACCCAGGGTCCGCAGCAGACGCAGAACTCGATGATCTCGGATCCGCGCGTGGCGTCGGAGCGAACGCTGCTCGAGAGATCGAACAAGATTCAGTACGGCAACCTGCTGACACTGCCGATCGCGAACGGCGGAATCCTGTACGTCGAACCGATGTATACGGAGCGAAGTTCGACGGGCCCGAACACGTCGACGTTCCCGCAGCTGTCCCGAGTGCTGGTGAGCTACCGCGAGCCGCCGCCGAGTAACAGTGTGCGCGTCGGGTACGCCCCGACTCTGGCACAGGCGCTCGACCAGGTGTTCGGTGCCGGCACGGGCTCGGTGGCGACGGCGCCCAGCGCCGAGGAGGGGACACCTCCGGACACGGGTACGACGCCGCCCATCGACCAGGGTGCGGCACAGCCGGCGCCCACCGCACCGGCGACCCCGCCGTCCGGTACGGACGTCTCGGCGGCGGTGGCGGAGCTGGACGCGTCGCTCGACGCGTTGACATCGGCGCAGCGCAGCGGTGACTTCGCGGCATACGGCGCGGCCCTCGCCCGGGTGCAGAAGGCGGTCGCCGCGTACGAGGCGATCCCGAAGTAGAGGCGTTTCACCGGGAGAACGAACGAGGCCCTGTCATCCGAACCGGATGACAGGGCCTCGTCGTATGCGAGCGGAAGATCAGCGCAGTGCGTCGACCAGCTGCGGGTTGGCGTCCACCAGCTGCTGGAACTGCTGTCCGTAGCCGTTCTGCTCGGCGACCTGACGTGCGGCGTCCAGGGCCTGCTGCGCGGCGGGCTGGACCGGGGCGGGCGCCTGGACCTGTGCCGGTGCCGCGGGGGCGGGGGCCGGGGTGGGCGCCGGCGCGGGCGCGGGGGCCTCGGCGACGTCGCCGCCACCGGTGGTGAGGTACTGACCGCACACCGGCCAGGCACCCTGGCCCTGCGTCGCGAGAACATTCTCGGCGACCCGGACCTGCTCGGCCTTGCTGGCGTTCGATGCCGAGCCGCTACCGCCGTTGGCCTCCCAGGTGCTCTGCGAGAACTGCAGGCCGCCGTAGTAGCCGTTTCCGGTGTTGATTCCCCAGTTGCCGCCGCTCTCGCACGCTGCGACGCCGTCCCAGTTGTGGGAGGCGGCGGAGGCGGTGCCTGCGCTCAGTCCGAGCGGGACGGCGACGACGGCTCCGGTGACGGCGATCCAGCCGAGGGCACGCTTGCTGATGCTGTGATGGGTCATGCGGGGTCAATCCTCTCCGCGCTTGCTGGCGTGGCCGGCCTGCGGGCGACGACGTTCGCGTCGTCGCACCGGGCTGCGATTTCTGTGCCGCGTCCCTGCCCCTCGAAGGTTTCGGGGATTCCGAACCCGCGGGGCAGAGCTAGCAGCGGCGGGCCGGCTTTCGCCCGGTTGTTTCGGGCCGAGAGCGACCGTACGGGAGCTTCGCCCGCAGTTCACCTGGCGAAATTGGTGGACAGCTGTCCGGTGCCGAGTGGGAACTCGGCCTGTTTCCGCAGGTCAGATGCTGTCGATATCGTTTCGGAGTTGATTCGTTACACTGCTGTTATGTGACGGGGATCACGACGAATTTGTGGAGCGGCTCACGCGGAAATGGCGGGGAAACGGCTCGTGATGATGTAAGCCGATGTCCTGCAACGCGCGAGTGCCCTGCGCGCGGTCGTGCTGCGCGCAGGGCACTCGGGCAGGTGTGGGGTGCGGATCAGAGGTACTGTCCGCAGACCGGCCAGGCGCCGGGTCCCTGGGTCGCCAGGACGTTCTCGGCAACGCGAATCTGCTCCTCGCGCGATGCGTTCGCAGGCGAGCCGGAGCCGCCGTTCGCGGCCCAGGTGCTGTCGGTGAACTGCAAGCCGCCCGAGAAGCCGTTTCCGGTGTCGGCGCCCCAGTTGCCGCTGCTCTCGCACGCCGCGACAGCGTCCCAGTCTCCGGAAGCGGCCGAAGCGGTGCCGGTGCTCACGCCGAGCGGCACTCCGATGACTGCTCCGGTGAGTGCGACTGCGCCCATGGTCCGCTTGACGATGCTGGAATTGAACATGTGGTTGATTCCTCTCCGCGCCTGCCGACGAGGTGGTCGTGTGGATGACGGCTGGTGTGCCGACCCGGTGATCGATCTGTCCTCGTCCTGCCCCTCGAGGTGTCGGGATTCCGGATCCCGCTGGGGCAGGTCGAGCTGCGGCGGGTCGGCGTTGCCCGTTGGTTTCGGGCTGGCAACGAACGTACGCGGCGATCACGGAATGGTCACGGGCCGATTTTCTGTGACGGGCGTCCAAATACTGGGATGAACGCACAGCGTTTCCGCAGGTCGACCCACGAGTTGCGGGTTCCGAAAACGTTACAGATTTTCCCGAAAGTGTGACGCAGGTCATAACTTTTAGGTAACGGATGTGACTCGGGTGGTGCTGAAAGGTTGCTAGTCGGCCTCTTTTCGGGCGATTTGCAATCCGTTCGTTCGCTCGTGTAACTTTGTTCATGCAGCGCGGGGTGGAGCAGCTCGGTAGCTCGCTGGGCTCATAACCCAGAGGTCGCAGGTTCAAATCCTGTCCCCGCTACCACCGAAGAACCGGTGTCCTGGAATCCAGGGCACCGGTTCTTTTTTGTTCCGTATTCAGTTCCGTGGCCGGCGACGGAGCGCCGAGCGGGGCGCAGGCCGGTGGATCAGCTCTCCGAGACGTCCATCTCGATCAGGACGCGGCGCAGCAACTTGCCCGTCGCGTTGCGGGGGAGTTCCTCGATGAAGATGATCTCGCGGGGCACTTTGTACCGCGCCAGGTTCGACTTGACGTGAGCCTTCATTTCCTCGGCGTCCTTCGCGGACCCGGGGGCGGGCACGACGAAAGCCCTGAGTCGATGGCCGAACTCGGAGTCCTCGACACCGATCACGGCCGCCTCGAGCACGTCCTCGCGGTCGGCGAGCAGGTTCTCGACTTCGAGCGGGTACACGTTCTCGCCGCCGGAGACGATCATGTCGTCGTCGCGGCCGTCCACGAAGAGCAGGCCGTTGCGGTCGAAGTGCCCGACGTCGCCGGTCGACAGCAGACCGTTGATGCGCTCCTTGTCGCGACCGTCGGTGTATCCGGAGAAGCTGAGACCGCTGGCGACGAAGATGCGTCCGACGGTGCCGGGTTCGGTGATCCGTCGACTCGACTCGTCGTACAGCTCCACGTGGCACGTGACGGGAGCCCGGCCCGCGGTACCCGGCGCCAGTTCGAGGTCGGCGGGTGTCGCGACGGTGGCGACGGCGACCTCGGTGGAGCCGTACAGGTTGTGGAGCACCGTGCCGAACGCGGCGGTGGTGCGCTTGCAGAGGTCGGGGGAGAGCGCGGACCCGGCCGCGAAGATGATCTTCAGGCTCGACGTGTCGTACTTCGCCAAGGTCTCCGGTCCGAGATCGATGATGCGCTGCAACATGGTGGGGACGACGACGAGCGTGTCGCACCGGTGCTTCTCGACCAGGCGAATCGTGTTCTCCGGATCGAACTTCCGATGCATCACCACGGTCTGTCCCAGCGCCAGCGCGAGCGCGAACTGGGAAACTCCCGTCCCGTGGAAGGCGGGGGCAGCCATCATCATCGTCTGGCCGCGCCGCAGTGGAACCCGGTCGAGGAACTGTGCCGACGCGAGCGGCGACGTGTGTCCGCGGGGAGCGCCCTTCGGCGTGCCGGTGGTGCCACTGGTGAGGAGGACGAATCCGCCCAGCGCGGACGGTGCGGGCAGTGGAGCGCGGTCCCGGCCCTGCATCGCCTCGTCGAGCGTGCGGACCCGGGACGACGAATTCTCGTCCGCCCACGAACGATAGACGAGCACCTCGTCCGGGAGGGCCTCGGCGACCTGGTGGAATTCGTCGTCGTACACGAAGGCCTGCACCTGCTCGCGGGCAGCGACGTCGACGAGTTGCGGCCGGGCGAAACCGGTGTTCATCAGCACCAGCTTGGTGCCGTTCTTGGCAGCGGCGAGCATCGTGAGCACCAGGCCACGATGATTGCGGCACATGCATCCCATGACGGAACCCGCAGTGATGCCGTCGGCCTGCCACGCACGCACCAGGGCGTTGGACTGTTCCTCGATGTCGGCGTAGGTGAGGGGGCCGCGCTCGTCGACGATGGCCACCGCGTCCAGGCCTGCCTCGGCGTTCGCGTGGACGGGTCCTGCGAACGGACCGTACTTCCGCACCGCCAGAATCGATCGGACGCCCTGGTCGACGCGGGGAAACGGAACGAGGCCTGCGCGGTTCATCACCCGCACAGCTCCCACGGCGTCGGTCAGCTTGGTGAGAACGTGCTGCACTGACATGTCGAACCCTTCGGATAGGCGGGACCGTGTCACCAGTCAGGGTAGAGGACAGCGGCACCGGTGCCGGTCGTAACCGACAGTCACCGCAATGCCTCGCCCGGCTCCAGTTCGACTGCCTTCAGGCCGTCCGCGTCCGCGTGACGGACGAACTCGCCACCGGGGCCGTGGAATCGGCGGGGCCGGACCGCGTCCATTCCGATCGGCCAGAGCGTGCCGAAGTGGATCGGGATCGACACCGCGGCGGCCACGGACCTCGCCGCGGCGGCGGCCGATTCCGGATCCATGTGTCCCGGTCCGAGATTCGGCCCCCACCCTCCGACCGGCAGCAGTGCGACGTCGCAGCGCGGAACCCACTCCGCCATCGCGGGGTCGAACGCGGTGTCCCCGGCGAAATACGTGGACGCCGCGCCGTCGACGACGTAACCCAGCGCCTGCGCCCGCTGCGGGCCCCGGCGCCACCGCCTGCCGTCGTGCACGGCGGGTACCGCGCGCACCGTCACCGAACCGAGTCGCACGTCCTGACCGGGCGACAACTCGATCAGCCGGTCGCCGAACACCCGCAGTCCCGCAAACGCGTTCACCGCGCCGCGGGGAACGACGATCGGAACGTCGTTGTCGATCAGGGTGAGCGAGGGCAGGTGGGTGTGGTCGGCGTGCAGATGGGACAGCAGCACGGCGTCGGGCCGCACCGGGTCGGCCATCGGGTCGGGGCCGCGGCGACGCCGCAGGTGAGCCACCCGTGCCGTCAGCACCGGGTCCGTCAGGATCGTCGTGCCGGTGTCCGTGATCTCGACCGTCGCATGCCCTCGCCACCGGATGAGCACCCCTGCGTTCTCGGTCATGGCGGTCCCGTTCGCTCGTCGCGGTGACGCTGCTGCGGTGAGTTCCGCCGCGCCACTCCCTGTCAGACCTTACGATCCCCCAAAAGGGAGGTCTGCGATGCGCTCTCTGGGCTCGGCGGCCAGGACGATCACCGAATTTCTCGTGCTGTGGCTCGTCTCCGCCGTCGCACTGGTCCTGACCGACCTGATCCTGCCGGGGGTCCGGCTGCAGCCGACACCTGCGGGCGGTCCCTTCGACACCATCCCGGCAGCATTGTTCCTCGCCCTCGTGTACGGACTGCTGTCGGTCACCCTGTGGCCGTTGCTCGTGCGCGCGATGCTGTGGGTCGGTCCCGCGCTGCTGTTCCTGGGCGTGTTCGCCGGAAACTGGCTGATCATGGTGCTCGCCGTGCGGGTCGTCCCGGTCGCCACCACGGAACGGGTCGCCGACGTGCTGGTGCTGGCCCTGGTGATGTCCGTCGTCGGTTCCGGTGTCGCCGGAGCCATCGCGGCCAGGCGTGACGACACGTACCGTTTGATGCTGGTGCGCCGCAACCGGTCCCGGCTGCGACGTCGCGGGGGTGCGGACGCGGCGCCGGGGGAGCCCGGGCTGCTCTGCATCCAGATCGACGGACTCGGCCACGCGGTGCTGCAACGCGCGATCCGCGACGGCGTCACGCCGCACCTCGCCGGGCTCGTGCACCGGGGTTCCCACGTCCTGGCGTCCTGGCACACGGATTGGAGCAGTCAGACCGGTGCGAGCCAGCTCGGGATCCTGCACGGTGACAACCACAACGTGCCCGCGTTCCGGTGGTACGACAAGACCCGCGGCACCGTCGCCGTCTTCAGCAATCCCGCCGACAACGCCGCCCGCGAACTCGAGCGCGCGCACCGGCCCGGTCTCCTCACCGGGGGAGCCAGCCGCGGCAACCTGGTCACCGGCGGCGCCGACGACAACGTCCTCGTGGTCAGCCGGATGCGAGGCGCCCGGATGGGGGGCAGGGCAACCGGATACGCCGACTATTTCGTCGACCCGGCGAGCGCCGTGCGCACCGCGGTCCGGCTCGTCGCCGAGGTGCTGCGGGAAAACGTGCAGGCGTACCGGCAACGCCGCGCCGACGTCGTTCCGCGCGTCCGGCGGGGTGGGCTGTATCCGCTGGTCCGTGCGTTCACGACGGTCGTCGAGACGGACGTCGTCGTCGCCGCGGTCGTCGGCGATCTCATCGCGGGCCGCAGCCCCGTGTACGTCGACCTGGTCGGGTACGACGAGGTCGCCCACCATTCCGGTGTCGAACGCCCCGAGACGCGTAAGGTCCTGCGCACACTCGACGCCGAGATCGGGTTGATCGCCGCTGTCGCCGCCCAGGCGGGCAGGCCCTACCGCATCGTCGTGCTGTCGGATCACGGGCAGAGTCAGGGGGCCACGTTCCGCGACCGCTACGGCAAGGGCCTCGAGGACATCGTGCTCGACGCCTGCCATGCACCGGGTCGCCGCGGGGGTGCCTCCGTCACGCTCGGCAGCCGTGGGCGCGGCGCCGAGGGCCTCGGCTATGCCGAGGCCAGCCTCAGGTCGGAAGCGGCTCCCGACGTCGCCGTCACCCCGGGCGAGAATCCGGTGGTCCTCGCGTCGGGCAATCTCGGTCTGGTCAGCTTCCCGCAGCTGCCGGGCCGGGCCACCCGCGAATGGATCGACGCCCGCTACCCGGACCTGATTCCGGCGCTCGCCACACATCCCGGCATCGGGTTCGTGCTCGTGGCCCGCGACGACGGCGGCTCGGTCGTGCTCGGGCCTGGCGGCAGCATCGACGTCGCCACCGGTGCGGTCGACGGTGTCGATCCGCTCACCGATTTCGGGCCCGGCGCCCTCGACCGCGTCCGCCGCACGGACACGTTCGACAACGTCGCCGACCTGATGGTGGGCGGGCGGTACTGGCCGGACACCCGGGAGGTCGCCGCATTCGAAGACCAGGTCGGATCGCACGGCGGGCTCGGTGGACCTCAGAACACGCCGTTCCTGCTGTATCCCGCGGACCTGCCCGCGCCACCGAACCCTCTGCAGGGCGCCGAAGCGGTGCACGAGGTACTGGTCCGGTGGCGCGACCTCGAGTGAATCCCGTTCCCGGACGGGATGGGCCGTGCGCGGGTGCTACTTCAGCTCGGCCGACGACTTCCCGAGCAGACGGCGGGCCACGATCAGCTGCTGGATCTGCTGTGTGCCCTCGAAGATGTCGAGGATCTTCGAGTCGCGTGCCCACTTCTCGAGCAGCGGGCGCTCCGAGTATCCCAACGTGCCGGCGAGCTCGACGGCCTTGAGGGAGATGGCGGTTCCGGTGCGGCCGGCCTTCGCCTTCGACATCGACGCCTCGAGTGAGTTCGGCTTCTTGTTGTCCGCCATCCACGTTGCCCGCAGAGCGAGCAGGTAGGCGGCTTCCCAGTCGGCCTCGAGTTGCAGGAACTCGGCGGCGGCGGCGTGCTGGTTGTACGCGGGGGTGTCGTACGAGATCTCCACACCGGCGTCGGAGAGGATGCTGCGCAGTTCCTCGAGCGCGGCGCGGCCCAGGCCGACCGCCATGCCGGCGACGATCGGACGGGTGTTGTCGAACGTCTGCATGACGCCGGCAAAGCCCTTCTCGACGTTGACCTCCGGCGTGCCGAGCAGGTTGTCCTTCGGGATCCGGCAATCCTGCAGCAGCAGCACTGCGGTGTCCGACGCCTTGACGCCCAGCTTGTGCTCGAGGCGGGCGACGCTCAGGCCCGGGGCGTCGCGCGGGACGACGAACGACTTGATCGCGGCGCGGCCCTTGGTCTTGTCGACGGTGGCCCACACGACGATGTGGGTGGAACGCTCGCCGGCGGTGACGAAGATTTTCTCACCGTTGAGGACGTATTCGTCGCCGTCGAGGACCGCGGTGGTGGTGACGGCGGCGGAGTCGGAACCGAAACCGGGTTCGGTGATCGCCATCGACGCCCACACCTTGCCGAAACGCTCGAGCTGCTCGTCGGTGGCGACCGCCGCGATCGCCGAGTTGCCGAGACCCTGGTACGGGATCGCCAGTGTGAGACCCACGTCGCCCCAGCAGGTTTCGATGACATTCATCAGCGACGACATGTTGCCGCCGTTGACGTTCCCGATGACCTTCGGTTCGTCGCCGCGTCCGAGGGCGGCTCCCGCCGCCCCCTTTCCGGAGTCGTTGAGGCCCTCCACCATGGCGGCCATGGTGTCGAGTTCCTTGGGGTAGGCGTGCTCCGCGAGATCGTACTTGCGGGAGATCGGCCGGAAGATTTCTGCCGCAACCTGGTGCGCCTGGTTCGCGGAGGCTTTGAGCTTCTTGGGAAGTTCGAGGTTGATCATGACTTTTCCTTAGTTCGAATCCGGCCGCTCAGATCAGGACGATGCCCTCGGCGACGCCGATGGCGCGCAGATCGCGGTACCAGCGCTCCACGGGATGTTCCTTGGTGTAACCGTGGCCACCGAGCAGCTGGACGCCGTCGAGACCGATCTGCATGCCCTTCTCGGACGCCAGCTTTCGGGCGAGGGCCGATTCGCGTGCGAAGGAGAGCCCCTGCTCGGCGCGGGAGGCGCCGCGCAACGTGACCAGGCGCAGGCCGTCGAGTTCGATGCCGATGTTCGCGACCATGAACGCGACCGCCTGACGGTTGCTGATCGGCTCACCGAACGCGACCCGCTCGTTGACGTAGGGGATCACGTAGTCGAGAACGGCTTGCCCGGTGCCGACCGCGAGTGACGCCCAGCCGAGGCGGGCCAGCCGGATCGCGTCGGCGTACTCGGCCTTCCGCGCGTCGGCGTCGGCGGCGCCGAGCAGACCCGACTCGGGCACGGCGACGTCGGTGAGGTTGAGCCGGCCGAGCCCCGCGGCGCGCAGGCCCATGCTCGGGTCCGCCTCCACGACGAGTCCCTTGGTGTCGGCCTCGATGATGAAGAAGGACGGCTTGCCGTCGAGTTCGGCCGCCACGATGAACAGCTCCGAGGAGGCGGCGGCGGGAACGAGGCTCTTGACGCCGTTGAGCTTGTAGCCGCTGGGGGAGCGGACCGCCTTGGTCTGCAATGCGAACGGATCGAACAGTGCGCGGGGCTCGTTGACGACGACGGCCGCATTCGGGACCTGCTCGCCCGTGAACGACGGCAGGTAGGTCTTCTGCTGGGAGTCGGTGCCCCATTGGGTGAGGGCGACGGCGACGCCGCTCGGCGCGAGGATTGGCAGCGCGAGCCCCATGTCGCCGTGGGCGAGGGCCTCGGCGACGAGGGAGTTGGTGACGGCGCCGCGCTCGCTGGCGGCCCCGTCGAGTTCCTCGGGGACGTTGATGAGGGTGATGCCGAGTTCGGCGGCGCGCTTCACGAGATCCGCCGGTGCGGAGGCGGCAGCGTCGGCGTCGTGCCCGGCGGGCCGCAGGATCTCGGCGGCGAACTCGCGCACGGTCTCGACGATCATCTGCTGCTCGTCGCTCGGCGTGAGGTCGAAGTAGCCGGCTTTGGCGGTCGGGTTGTCGGGGAGGCGTTTCGGTGTGCCGCCGCCGGACACCTTCTGGAATCCGCGGGTCGCGGCGCCGAGTGTCTTGAAGCCGGTCTTGGTGCCTTCGTAGGTCACCCGGTCGATCGTCTGGCGCAGGTTGTACTTCTCGGCCAGATCGGATCCGGTGATCTTGGTCAGCACGCGCATCGCGGCACCCATGGCGTCGCGCTTGACGGGATTCAGTCCGACGGCGGACGTGTCGCGGGGGTTCCGCTTCGCTCTGCCGTTGGGGGCAACAGTGTCTTGCTTGCTCATGATCACCAGCTGTTTCTCGGTGTTCGGGCGTGGACACCAAGTATCTTACTCAGCAGTAAGGTGAGTGTCTACTATCGAGTAAGTTCCGGTGCCCGCGAGCTCCCACCGATCGGGTTCGAGCCCGATTCTCGGGGGGTGCAGGCAGCAGGCATGCGAGAACCGCCCTCCTCGGGAGCCGAGGAGGGCGGGGGTGTATGAGGACTGCTGCCTGTAGTACTGCGTCAGCGCAGTCGGGACAGCGCCTCGTCGTGCAGCAAGGTGTTGGTCGCCAGCGCGCTACCGCCGTGCGGGCCGTCGGCGCCGGCGAGGTTGGTGAACCGGCCACCGGCCTCGCGCACCAGGACGTCGAGAGGTGCGAGATCCCACAACGACACCTCGGGCTCGGCGGCGATGTCGACGGCGCCCTCGGCGAGCAGGCAGTAGGAGAAGAAGTCACCGAATCCGCGGACCCGCCACACATCATCGGTGAGGGCGAGGAACTGCTCGCGGATACCGAGTTCCTTCCACCCGGACAGGCTCGAGAACGTGAGGCTGGCCGAACCCAGCCGGTCTACGGCCGAGACGGTGATCCGAGTGGGCTCGGAGCCGTCGAACGTCGACCAGGCGCCGTGACCCGATGCCGCCCACCAGCGGCGCGCGAGTGCCGGGGCGCTCACGACGCCGACGGTGGGAACGCCGTCCTCGAGCAGCGCGATCAGCGTGGCCCAGACGGGGACGCCCCGCACGAAGTTCTTGGTGCCGTCGATCGGGTCGACCACCCACTGCCGTCCCGAGAACTGCGCGTCGCCGCCGAACTCCTCACCGAGGACGGCGTCGGCGGGCCGCTCGGATTCCAGCGTCGCCCGGACCGCCCGTTCCACCGCGAGATCCGCGTCCGTGACCGGGGTGAGATCGGGTTTGTCGTCCACCGACAGGTCGAGTGCCCCGAAACGGGCTTTCGTGATCGCGTCCGCCTCGTCGGCGATTCGGAGGGCGAGCTGCAGGTCGGCGTCGAGGTCGGTCACGGTCGCACAGATTACTCGTACCGCGCCGGCCCGAGGTCAGTCGATCTTCACCTCGGCGAGCTTGCCGGTGGCGACGTCGAAGACGAACCCGCGCAGGGACGTGGTCGCCGTGACGAAGGGGCTGGCCTGGATGCGGCGCAGCGACTGTCGGACGTCCTCGTCGAGGTCGCGGAACGCCTCGGCCGACCAGGCCGGCTTGATTCCGACCTCGTCCTGGATGGACTTCTTGAAATCGTCGTCGGTGAACGTGAGCATCCCGCAGTCCGTGTGGTGGATGAGGATGATCTCGGTGGTGCCGAGCAGCCGCTGGCTGATCGCGAGCGAGCGGATCTCGTCGTCCGTCACCACCCCGCCCGCGTTGCGGATGACGTGCGCCTCACCGTCCTGGAGGCCGAGGATCCGGTAGACGTCCAGACGGGCGTCCATGCAGGCGAGGACCGCGACGTGCTTGCTCGGGGGCAGCGGGAGCGGCCCGGTGAATCCGGCGGCGTACTCCTCGTTGTTCTTCAGGTACTGGTCGGTCACGGTCATCGTCGACTCCGTCCGGGATGGCGGCACGAACAAGTGCGTACCCGTGCATGCAACAAGGTGCTTCCGGGGTCCGCAAGGCTTTCACGCCCCGTGATCGGAAGGGGTGACTTCGGCCGGAACGAAGGGGTGACAGGGCACCTGTCCGCACCCGGTAACCTTGGGAACCGTGCATCCCGACGTATCCGCAGACCTCAGCGAGCTCGACACCACCCTCCGCACCGTCGAATCGGTGCTGGACGTGGAGGAGTTGCGCCGCCGCATCGACGAGCTCGAACACCAGGCCGCCGATCCGGAGCTGTGGAACGACCAGGAGCATGCCCAGCAGGTCACCAGCCAGCTGTCGCACTCCCAGGCCGAACTGCGCCGCGTCGAGGAACTGCGCTCGCGGCTCGACGACATGCCGGTGCTCTACGAACTCGCCGAGGACGAGGGCGCGGAGGCCGTCGCGGACGCCGACGCCGAGCGGCACAGCCTGCGCGAGGACATCGCGGCGATGGAAGTCAAGACGATGCTCTCCGGTGAATACGACGAGCGTGACGCGCTGGTCAACATCCGCTCCGGCGCCGGTGGCATCGACGCCGCCGACTGGGCCGAGATGCTGATGCGCATGTACATCCGCTGGGCCGAGAAGCACGGTTACGGTGTCGAGGTCTACGACACGTCCTACGCGGAAGAGGCCGGCATCAAGAGCGCGACGTTCGCGGTCAAGGCGCCGTACAGCTACGGGACGCTCTCCGTCGAGATGGGCACACACCGGCTGGTCCGGATCAGCCCGTTCGACAACCAGGGTCGCCGCCAGACGTCGTTCGCCGAGGTCGAGGTCCTGCCCGTGGTCGAGACCACCGACCACATCGACGTCAACGAGAACGACGTCCGCGTCGACGTGTACCGCTCGTCGGGTCCCGGCGGGCAGTCCGTGAACACCACCGACTCCGCGGTCCGGTTGACGCACATCCCGACCGGCATCGTCGTGACGTGTCAGAACGAGAAGTCGCAGCTGCAGAACAAGGTGTCGGCGATGCGCGTCCTGCAGGCCAAGCTGCTCGAGGTCAAGCGCAAGGAGGAGCGCGCCGAGATGGACGCGCTCAAGGGCGACGGCGGTAGTTCCTGGGGCAACCAGATGCGGTCGTACGTGCTGCACCCGTACCAGATGGTCAAGGATCTGCGCACCGAGTACGAGGTCAACAACCCGTCGGCGGTGCTCGACGGTGACATCGACGGTTTCCTCGAATCCGGCATCCGGTGGCGGATGCGCGAGAATCAGGCGTCCTGATCTCCATGGAAGCGGCGGCGGCAGTGTTCGCTCCCACCCAGAACCTCCTCGACTGGCTCTCGTCGACGGGGCTCGCGGTGTCCCTCACCGTCCTCGGAGCCATCCTGATGGCGCGGTTCGTCAATTGGGGCGGCCGCAAGGTGACCGACCGGATCGACAGCAACTACATGCAGGGCGACGCCCTCGTGCGGTCCGAGGCGACCAAGCACCGGCACTCCGTGGCGCAGGTGATCACGTGGGTGATCATCACCATCATCTACGTCATCGCGACGATGAAGGTTCTCGACCAGCTGAGCCTGCCGATCGGCAGCCTGGTGGCCCCGGCCACCGTGCTCGGTGCGGCGCTCGGTTTCGGTGCGCAGCGCGTCGTGCAGGACATTCTCGCCGGCTTCTTCATCATCACCGAACGCCAGTACGGGTTCGGTGACACGGTGCAACTCGCGGTGACGGGGTCTTCGGAGGACGCCGAGGGTGTGATCGAGGACGTCACGCTCCGGGTCACCCGGATGCGGAACTCGGACGGTGAGGTCATCACCGTTCCCAACGGCCAGATCGTGAAGGCGATCAACCTGTCCAAGGACTGGGCGCGTGCCGTGATCGACGTTCCCGTCCCGGCCACCTCCGACATCAACCGTGTCAACGAGGTGCTCCACCAGGTCGGTGTGGAGGCCTTTGCGGATCGGGGACTGAAGAAGCTACTGCTCGACGAGCCGACGGTGATGGGAGTGGAGAGTCTGACGGTCGACGAGGTCAGTGTCCGCGTCGTGGCGCGGACCTTGCCGGGTAAACAGTTCCAGGTCGGGCGCGCACTGCGCGTGCGCATCGCCACCGCGATGAGACGGCAGGGCATCACCGTCGAACCGGACCTCCAGACGGTCCGGGCAGCGGAGGGCGAGGGATGACCGACGAACCCCGGCGCGGACTGGACCGGATTCTGAACTCCTCGTTCCTTCCCGCCAAGATCCTCGGTGGCCGGGTGCGGACGTCGACGCTGGTGCTGTGCATCCTGTGGGTGGTGCTGTACACGCTGTACACGTACCTCAACCCCGCCGAAGAGATGGTCCAGGGGCCGGTCGCCCCAGCCGTCGTCCCCACCCGGGAGGCGCCGATCCAGGAGACCACGCCGCCGACGTCGGAGTACGAGACGACGGTCGAGTCGACGACGGAGACGGCGACGACCACCGAGACGACACCCGAGCCGACGCCGGAGCGGACGGCGCCCACCGGGACCAGTCAGGTGACGTCGACGCCGACGCTGCCGTTCGGGATTCCCAATCCGTTCCCGCCACCGCCGACGACGACGCCGCCGACCACGTCTTCCGTCCCGACGACGTCGGCGACACCGCAGACGGGGCGATGACGCGCGCGTCGCTCCATTTGGTCACTGTTCGATAACGTCTAGACTGGCTCCTCGTGATCAGCGTCGAGAATGTGTCGAAGTCGTACAAGACCTCCACGAGGCCCGCCCTGGACAAGGTGAGCGTCGAGGTGGACAAGGGCGAGTTCGTCTTCCTGATCGGCCCGTCGGGCTCGGGAAAGTCGACGTTCATGCGCCTGCTCCTCAAGGAGGAGTCACCGACGTCGGGCGACATCCACATCGCGGATTTCCACGTCAACAAGCTGTCCGCCCGGCGTGTGCCGAAGCTGCGGCAGAGTATGGGCGTCGTCTTCCAGGACTTCCGGCTCCTGCAGAAGAAGACCGTGTCCGAGAACGTCGCGTTCGCGCTCGAGGTGATCGGGAAGCCGCGGGCGATGATCTCCCGGACCGTCCCCGAGGTGCTCGAGATGGTCGGGCTGTCGGGGAAGGCCGACCGGCTCCCCACCGAACTGTCCGGTGGTGAGCAGCAGCGCGTCGCGATCGCGCGGGCGTTCGTGAACCGGCCGCTGGTGCTGCTGTGTGACGAGCCCACCGGCAACCTCGACCCGGAGACCAGCCAGGACATCATGCTGCTGCTCGAACGGATCAACCGCACCGGGACGACGGTGGTGATGGCGACCCACGACCACCACATCGTCGACTCGATGCGCCGACGCGTGGTGGAACTGGACCTCGGCAGAGTGGTGCGCGACGAGGCTCGGGGTGTGTACGGCGTGGGGCGTTAGCCGCCCTCCCTGCACTCCGCGCTTCCGTACTGTCCCCAAGTCTCCTACGAAGGACTCTGATTCCCCGATGCGTGCCAGTTTCATTTTCAGTGAGGTCCTGACCGGACTCCGTCGCAACGTCACCATGACCATCGCGATGATCCTCACCACCGCGATCTCCCTCGGCCTGTTCGGCAGCGGGTTGCTGGTGGTGCAGATGGCCGGCAAGACCCAGCAGATCTTCCTGGACCGCGTCGAGGTGCAGATCTTCCTCACCGACGACATCTCCACCTCGGACCCGGGCTGTGAGGGGGAGATCTGCAAGTCGCTGCGCACGGAACTGGAGGACACGCCGTCGGTGGTGTCGGTGGAGTACCTCAACCGGGACGACGCGGTGAAGGACGCGACGGAGCGGGTGTTCAAGGACCAGCCCGAACTCGCCGCGCTCGTCAGCCCCGACAGCTTCCCCGCCTCGTTCAAGGTCAAACTCAGCGACCCCGAGCGGTTCGGTGTGATCAACGAGAACTTCGGCACCCGCCCCGGCGTCGAGAGCGTCCTCAACCAGCGCGAACTGGTCGAGCGGCTCTTCAGCGTCCTCAACGGGGTGCGCAACGCGGCGTTCGCGATCGCGATCGTGCAGGCCGTGGCGGCAATTCTCCTGATCGCGAACATGGTTCAGATCGCGGCCTTCACCCGTCGCACCGAGGTCGGCATCATGCGGTTGGTCGGTGCCACCCGCTGGTACACACAGTTGCCGTTCCTGCTCGAGGCGGTGGTCGCCGCGCTGGTCGGCGCCGTCCTGGCCATCGTCGGCCTGTTCACCGCGAAGAACATGTTCATCGACGACGTGCTCGCGGACGTGTACGAGGCCAACATCGTGGCCCGGATCTCCAACAGCGACGTGCTGTTCGTGTCGCCGGTGCTGGTGCTGGTGGGCGTCGGAATGGCGGCGGTCACCGCATACGTGACCCTGCGCTTGTACGTCCGCGAATAATCGGTTTGCCCCTTCTCCTATGCTGGAGGGCACGAACTGTTCACCTCGGACATCGCGGACTGAAAGGCCCGGAACGTGAAGGAAAAGGGCCGCAAGGTCATTGCGACCAACCGCAAGGCGCGTCACAACTACACCATTCTCGACGTCTACGAGGCGGGGATCGCCCTCGTCGGTACCGAGGTGAAGAGTCTGCGCGAGGGCAAGGCGTCGCTCGTCGACGCGTTCGCCACCGTCGACGACGGGGAGGTGTGGCTGCGCTCCCTGCACATCCCCGAGTACACGCAGGGCACGTGGACCAACCACTCCCCGCGGCGCACCCGGAAGTTGCTGCTGCACAAGCGGGAGATCGAGCACCTCGTCGGCAAGACCCGCGAGGGCAACCAGACGCTGGTTCCCCTGTCGATGTACTTCTCCGACGGCAAGGTCAAGGTGGAGCTCGCGCTCGCCAAGGGCAAGCAGGACTACGACAAGCGCCAGGAAGTGGCCAGGCGGACCGCCGAGCGTGAGGTGACCCGCGAACTCGGACGCCGAGTCAAGGGCATGCGCTGACTTCTATCCTGCTCGCGCTCGTGGCCGCGATCGGTTATGGCGTGAGCGATTTCGTCGGGGGCGTCGCGTCCCGCAGGGTGGCGGCGCTGCGCGTCGTCATCGTGTCGTATCCGCTGTCCCTGCTGATCGTGCTCCTGGTCGCCCCGTTCGCCGGAGGCACCCTCACCTCGTCCTCCCTCGTGTGGGGTGCGGTGGCGGGAGTGGCAGGCGGCGTGGCGGTCTGGTGGTTCTACCTCGCGTTGGCGTCGGGACCGATGTCGGTGGTGTCGCCGCTGACGGCCGTGCTGGTCGCCGGTATTCCGGTGTTGATCGGGCTCGCGTTCGGCGAGCGGCCCGGGCCTGTCGCGTACATCGGGATCGTGGTGGCCCTCGTCGCCGTCGTCCTCGTCAGCCGGGAATCGCCCGACGAGACCGCGGGCGAGGTGGCAGGCGGCAGGGTGCTGCGCTTCACCCGCACGGTGGCGCTGCTCACCGTCGGATCCGGCATAGCGTTCGCGCTGTCCTTCGTCTCGCTGCACCAGATCGGCGAGGAGGGCGGCATGTGGGCGCTCGCCGTGTCCCGCGCCGCGGCGACCGCGGTGGTGTGGCTCGTCGCCCTGGCCGCAGGCCACTTCGTGCCACCCCACGGCGAACCCCTCAGACTCGCCGTGTACGTGAGTTTCCTGGACGTCCTGGCCAACGCGGCGATGATGTACGCGTTCCAGGGTGGCCTGCTGTCGCTCGTCAGCGTGATCGGGTCGCTGTATCCCGCGGCCACCGTGCTGCTGGCGATGGTGATGCTCGGTGAACGGGTGAGCAGGATGCAGCAGGCGGGGATGCTCCTCGCCCTCGCGGCCGTCGGAATGATCGCCGTGGCCAGCTGAAATACGCCCGTCGACACGCCCGGGGAAAACCGGGATGAATCCGGGCGGGGTTCGCGTTACACTAGGTGGCCCCGCGAGACTCGTGGGGCACGTACGGGGCTGAACGGTTTCGACTGCGTACGTTGAGGTAGGGGAAGCGTGTCGGTGCAGGCAAGAGACCACCGTAAGCGTCGCTGCAAACATATAAGCGCCGATTCCAATCAGCGCGACTACGCACTCGCTGCCTAAGTAGCGACTGCGTGTCTGTCAGTCCGGGTTCGCCCTCGGTCCGGGTACTGGCATCAGCTAGAGGGCTTTACCGTTCGACTCGGTCGCGGAGTCGAATGGGACAACCAACAGCGACTGGGATCGTCATCCTGGCTTGTTTGCGAGACCGGGAGATCCAAGTAGAGACATAGCAAACTGCACACGGAGAAGCCCTAGCTTTGCTGCGGAGGACCCGGGTTCAATTCCCGGCAGCTCCACCAAGGTCCGGGCCGGACACCACCAGGTGATCCGGCCCGGATTTTTTTGTGCCCGCACCGGAGTTCGACAATCCCGCACGGCCGCCGTGACACGATGTGTGCCGTGTCCCTGACGAAACCGGTGGCCGTGGTCGCGCTGGGCGGTGCGCTCGGTGCGTCCGCGAGATTCCTGCTGTCCGAGGCGTGGCCGGGCATCTGGACCGTCCTCCTGATCAACGTCGTCGGGTCACTGTTGCTCGGCTACCTCGCGGAGACGGTCGGACCGGACCGGTTGTGGCGACTGTTCCTGGGGGTCGGCGTCCTCGGCGGTTTCACCACGTTCTCGACGTTCGCCGTCGACGCCGTACGGGAGGACGCCGTCACCGCGGCGTTCTACGTGGTGGCCACCCTCATTCCTGCCCTGCTCGCGGCGCGGCTGGGGATGCTCGCCGGTCACCGGCACCGCCTGGCCCGAAAGGCGGCTCCATGACCGTTCTGCTCGTGGCGTTCGGCGGCGCGCTCGGTGCGACGACGCGCTACCTCGCCGGCCGGTACGTCGACTCGTACCGCAGTTTTCCGGTGGCCACCTTCCTCGTGAACGTCGCAGGATGCCTGATCCTCGGTCTGCTGTCGGGGGCGTCGATGTCCGCGCAGACGTTCGCGTTGCTGGGCACCGGATTCTGCGGCGGACTGACCACCTACTCGACGTTCGCCGTGGAATCGGTGGGACTGCTGCGGATCCGGTTGGCGCTCACGTCCCTCGTCTACGTGGTCGTGAGTGTGGCGGCCGGTCTGGCCGTGGCCTGGCTCGGATTCCGATTGACGTCTTGAGCGCACACTCCGGCGCGAGGGTGCAGGATGGGTTGGAGCCGAGTTCGATCCCGAAACGTTTCCAGGAGGTCTCGTGGCGCACGACAGGGCGGGTCAGGTGGCACTGCCGGAGGATCTCGTAGACATCGCGCACCTGGTGACCGCGTACTACAGCGGCGTGCCCGACCCCGAGAATCCGTTGCAGCAGGTGCTGTTCGGGACGTCCGGGCACCGGGGATCGAGCCTGGACACCGCGTTCAACGAGGCACACATCCTGGCCACCACCCAGGCCATCGTCGAGTACCGGGCCTCCCAGGGCATCGACGGACCCCTGTTTCTCGGGCGCGACACGCACGCCCTGTCCGAGCCGGCGTGGACGTCGGCGCTCGAGGTGCTGGCCGCGAACGACGTGACGGTGCTGATCGATTCGCGGGACCGGTACACCCCGACTCCCGCGGTCAGTCACGCGATTCTCCGCTACAACAGCAGTGGCCCGGAGTCGAAGGCCGACGGCATCGTCGTGACGCCGTCGCACAACCCGCCCCGCGACGGCGGCTTCAAGTACAACCCGCCGCACGGTGGCCCCGCCGGCTCCGAGGCGACGACGATCATCGCCGACCGGGCGAACGAGCTACTCCGGCGGGACCTCTCGGGGGTGCGGAGAATCCCGGCGGCCCGGGCGATCGCGCGGGCCGAGCGGTACGACTTCCTCCGCTTCTACATCGACGACCTGCCGAGCGTTCTCGACCTCGACGCCATCCGCAGCGCCGGGGTGCGGATCGGCGCCGACCCGCTGGGCGGCGCGAGCGTCGACTACTGGGGTGCGATCGCCGACATCCACCGTCTCGACCTCGAGGTCGTCAACCCGCTCGTCGACGCCACCTGGCGGTTCATGACCCTCGACACCGACGGCAAGATCCGCATGGACTGTTCGTCGCCGAACGCCATGGCCTCGCTGATCGGAGCCCGGGACCGGTTCGACATCTCCACCGGCAACGACGCCGACGCGGACCGGCACGGAATCGTCACTCCCGACGGGGGACTGATGAATCCCAACCACTACCTCGCGGTCGCCATCGACTACCTGTTCTCGCACCGACAAGGGTGGGGCTCGGGTGTGAAGGTGGGCAAGACGCTGGTCAGTTCGTCGATGATCGACCGGGTCGTCGGAAGCCTCGGCCGTGAACTGCTCGAGGTCCCGGTGGGTTTCAAGTGGTTCGTCCCCGGGCTGCTCGAGGGCTCGCTCGGTTTCGGCGGCGAGGAGAGCGCGGGGGCGTCGTTCCTGCGTCACGACGGCGGAGTGTGGACCACGGACAAGGACGGGATCATCCTGGCCCTGCTGGCCTCGGAGATGACGGCGGTGACGGGAAAGACACCGTCGGTCCGGTACCGGGAACTGACGGAGCAGTTCGGCAGTCCCGCCTACGCCCGCATCGACGCCCCCGCCACCCGCGAGCAGAAGGCGGTGCTGGCGAAACTGTCGCCCGAACAGGTGTCGGCCACCGAACTGGCGGGTGAGCCGATCACCGCGACGCTGACGAGCGCCCCGGGCAACGGGGCGGCCCTCGGCGGCCTGAAGGTCACCACCGGATCCGCGTGGTTCGCGGCGCGGCCGTCGGGCACCGAGGACGTCTACAAGATCTACGCCGAATCGTTCCAGGGCCCGGATCATCTCGCGCAGGTGCAGGCGGCGGCCAAGGAACTGGTGGCCGACGTCCTGAAGTAGGTGTTCGGCGGGGTAGGTGCCGCCGCGGAAGCGGGGGCACCTACCATCGGATTCAACTATGAACACTCGCGCAGCCGGGCTGCCCGCCGGGCGCAGCCCGCGGCTCCCTTCGGAAATCTGGGTACTGGTCTCGGCCAGCTTCGTCATCGCACTCGGATTCGGGATCGTCGCACCCGCTCTCCCACAGTTCGCCCGCAGCTTCGACGTGAGCGTGACGGCGGCCACGGTCGTGATCTCGTCGTTCGCGTTCATGCGTCTGGTCTTCGCCCCCGTCAGCGGCCGGCTCGTGCAGAAACTGGGGGAGCGGCCCGTCTACATCACCGGGCTCCTGATCGTCGCGGCCTCGACCGCGGCCTGCGCGGTCGCGGGGGACTACTGGCAGTTGCTCGTCTTCCGTGCACTCGGGGGCATCGGCTCGACGATGTTCACGGTGTCGGCGATGGGCCTGGTGATCCGCATCGCACCGGTGGACAGCCGCGGCCGCGTGTCCGGGCTCTACGCGACCAGTTTCCTGATGGGATCGATCTCCGGACCCCTCGTCGGCGGGTTGCTCGTCGGATTCGGGCTGCGGGTTCCGTTCGTCATCTACGCGATCGCCCTCGTCGTCGCGGCCGCCGTCGTGTTCGTGAGCCTGCGGGGTTCGCATCTGACGGCGCCGGACGCCACCGCCGCCGGTGCCACGATGACCCTGCGGGAGGCGCTCGGGCAGCCCGTCTACCGCGCGGCGCTCGGCTCCAATTTCGCGTTCGGTGGGGTGATCTTCGGGGTGCGAGTGGCAATGGTGCCGCTGTTCGTCGTCGAGGCGCTGCACCGCGACGCCGCCCTCGCCGGCATCGCCCTCACCGTGTTCGCCGTCGGCAATGCCCTCGTCCTCATCGTGTCCGGGCGATTGTCGGACGTCTACGGACGCAAGCTGTTCGTCCTCCTCGGACTGCTGGTGTGCGGCGCCAGCACCGTCGGGATGGGTCTCAGCGAGAACCTGCTGGTGTTCCTCGTGCTGTCCGGCATCGCAGGCATCGGGTCCGGAGTGATGAGCCCCGCGCAGCAGGCCGCGGTCGCCGACGTCGTGGGCGCGAAATCCCGCGGTGGCCCCGTGCTGGCCGCCTTCCAGATGGTCGCCGACGTGGGCGGGGTTCTCGGCCCGGTCGGCGCCGGTCTGCTCGCCCAGCACCTGTCGTACGCGGTCGCGTTCGGGGTCACCGGAGGGGTCATGCTCCTCGCCGCGGTCGGCTGGCTGCTGGTCCCGAACAAGCCGGCGCCCAAGGTGTCGGTCGAGGCGGTCTGACCGGCGTCTTCGGTACGCTCGTCCGGGTGTGGATCAAGGTCGTCTCATTGCTCGCCCGGTTGTCACTCGCCGGCGTCTGGCTGGTCTCCGGCGCACTCAAGGTCGCCGACCCCGCCCAGACGATCATCGCCGTCCGTGCATACCAACTACTGCCCGAGGACCTCGTCCGGCCGGTCGCCAACACGCTGCCGTTCTTCGAGATCGCGCTCGGTCTGCTCCTGCTGATCGGGCTCGCCGTTCGTGCCACGGCCTCGGTGTCCGCGGTGCTCCTGCTCATCCTGATCGGCGTGATCGTCTCGGTCTGGGCCCGCGGGCTGTCCATCGACTGCGGATGCTTCGGCGGCGGAGGTGCGGCCGACGTGAACGGCTGGGACTACACCCGGGAAATCCTCCGGGATGTGGGCTTCCTCGCACTGGCCGTGTGGCTGATCGTGTTTCCCCGTTCCCCGTTCGCGCTGGGGCTCCGTTCCCGCACCACTTTCTCAGTGACCCCTCAGCAGACGGTGGCAGAGTAAGCATTCGGTAAATCGATCCGACGTCGAAGGACTGCATCCACGTGAGCTCGAAGAACAAGTACAACCCGCAGCCGGAATCCAGCCGGTCCACCTACATTCTCGGTGGGCTCGCCGTACTGGTCATCGCCGTACTCGTCATCGGTGGTGTGATCTGGCAGAGCAACCGCAGCAAGCCGCGCAACGACGGTTACGGCGGGGTCCAGAACTCCGAGGTCCAGGTGGCGTTGCAGGATGACGGTGTCGTTCTCCTCGGCCGGCCGGACGCCGCCGCCACGGTCGACCTGTTCGAAGATCCCATGTGCCCGTACTGCGCCGAACTCGAGAACAAGAACGGTCAGGAACTTGCGCAGGCCATCGACGACGGCAAGGTGGCCGTCCGCTACCACGTCCTGAACTTCCTCGACCGGCTCTCGGCCACCGGCGACTACTCCACCCGCGCCGTCGCTGCGTCCGAGTGCGTCGCCGAAACCGGTGATGCCGTGGCGTATTCGGCATTCCATGCGGCGTTGTTCTCCCCGGCGAACCAGCCGAAGGAGAACGGCAGCTCCGATCACACCAACGAGGAACTCGCGCAGATCGCCCGCGACGCGGGAGCGTCCGACGCTGCCGCCCAGTGCATCACCACCGGGGCGAAGGTCGAGCAGGCCCGGGCGCACGCCGAGGCGGGCCGTCAGGCCCTCGCCGCGAGCGGTGCCAGCGGCACGCCTGCCGTGGTCAAGGACGGCACCGTGATCGATGCGCTGTCCAACGAGAACTGGGTGTCGCAGCTGTAGGCGGCTCCGCCGCCCGTGCGCGGTTGACGAGTGTCTGGACTCCTTAACCACGCACGGGCGCGAAGCGCCTCTGACCAGGCGATTTGTTGGCCCGGCCGGCAATGGTGTAACTTTCTTCGAGCACGGAGGAAGTCATTCCGAGTGCGGAGAACAACCGAATACGGGGCTATGGCGCAGCTGGTAGCGCACCACACTGGCAGTGTGGGGGTCAGGGGTTCGAGTCCCCTTAGCTCCACTTTCGAGGGAAGCCTCTCATCCGCAGACGATGCGGCTGGGGGGCTTTCCTCATTCATCTTTCTTGTCCCGGTGGGACACTGGCGTCATGACATTCACTGTGACGCATCGCTCATTCGACCAATTGGCGGAGTTCGCCGTCACCGACTTCGGCGACGACGACAGCTACAGCATCCACGAGTCCGGGGCGCTCGTCATCGTCCGCGCCGCGCGGGAGCTGATCTACGCCCCCGGGAGTTGGTTCCTGGTGGAACGGGAGGACGGCCAGGAGGACGGTTCGCCCGGCAACTACATGTGACGCTTCGGGCAGAAATTCGCACATCTGTTCGATCTCCGGGTAGATTCGACGTGTGGCCGCCCGCACCGAGACCGCGCCGGGGTGCTGTCCGAACGGGCACGCCCTGGCCGCGAATACGTGCCTGGTGGGGTGGGAGGTGTGCGGGTGCGCGACGTCCAGTAACGGTGGGCACCGCACCCATTTCTGCCGGCGATGCGGCGCCACCGTTCGGACTCCGCCGTGCTGCTGCGGTTCCGGCGACGACCGGTGAGTGGACGGTTATCGGATCGGCTGCCTCGCCGCCGTGGGGTTGCCCCAGATCGTGTCGGACACGTCCTGGAGCACGAGGGCGACCAGTCTCTCGGTGCCCGCGGTGAACGTGGACGCCGCGACGAGCACCCAGATCCAGTGACCCTCCCGGTGCCGGATGCGCAGATGTGCTGTCGCGCTCGGGCTTTCCTGGCTCAGTACCCGGGCGAGCATGGTGCCCCACAATGCGGCGTCGTCGGGGTGGAACAGTTGCTCGTGATCGAGGTCCGCGAATTCGTCGGCGTCGTAGCCGATCAGGGTCGCGCAGGCGGGGTTGCTGAACACGACGTTTCGTTCGCGGTCGTGAACGCTGATCGCGTGGGGAATCGACTCCATCAGCGCAGCGAATCCGTCGCTATCCAGTTTTCTCACTGTTCCCCCTCGTGCTTCTTCGATGGCGCCCACATGGTACGCCGCACCGTCCAGTTTCGTGCGGTGAATCAGTTAATGAATAGCAAACCTGGGTCGCGAACTTGCTCCGCGAGGATAGGGTGACGA
The DNA here is from genome assembly GCF_042673295.1 of Rhodococcus sp. NPDC057014. Classification (NCBI taxonomy): domain Bacteria; kingdom Bacillati; phylum Actinomycetota; class Actinomycetes; order Mycobacteriales; family Nocardiaceae; genus Rhodococcus; species Rhodococcus sp. NPDC057014. Next base: position 32,121 of record NZ_JBHUSF010000017.1, on the reverse strand, counting down.
GATGCGGTTCGTCACCATCGTCCAGGCCTCCGCGTTCGTCCCCGTGTGGCTGCGGGTTCTGCTGCTGATGGCCGCGGGAGCGAAAGTGTGGGGAGCCGGAATCTATTCGGGCTGCTATTTCGGCAGCAAGGACGTCACGATGGGGCTGGGGACCTTCGTCAACCGCGGCGTCCTGTTCGACGGCACCGCGACCATCACGCTCGGCAGACAGGTCGCCGTCGGGCACCGCGTCCAGTTCGTCACGAGCACTCACGAGATCGGTCCGAGCTCGGGCCGAGGCGGGCGTGTGGTCGACCGTCCGATCGTGATCGGCGACGGGTGCTGGATCGGCGCGGGCGCGATCATCCTTCCGGGAGTGACGGTGGGCGAGGGGTGCGTCGTCGGGGCGGGCGCCGTGGTCACCCGCGACTGCGAGCCGAACGGGCTCTACGCGGGGTCGCCCGCGCGCCGGGTCCGTGACCTCGAGGTCGAGCCGTCTGTCCGCTAGGATGGGCGCCCGGTAGCTCGTCGAGGTCCCACGGAGGTCGCAGCGTTGGCGAAGAAGCGGATTCCCGTCGTCATCGTCGCCGGATTCCTCGGTTCGGGAAAAACCACCCTGCTCAACCACGTGCTGCGCAACAACCGTGGCGTCCGGGTCGGCGTCATCGTCAACGACTTCGGCGCCGTGAACATCGATTCGATGATGGTGGCCGGTCAGGTCGATTCGATGGTGTCGCTGAGCAACGGCTGCATGTGCTGCGCCGTGGACGTCAGCGACATGGACGAGATGCTGGACCGCCTTGCGCATCCCGCGTCGCAGATCGATGTGATCATCGTCGAGGCGAGCGGGCTTGCCGAGCCGCGCAACATGATTCGTCTCGTCCTCGGAAGCACCAACCCGCACGTGATGTACGGCGGTCTCGTCGTGATGGTCGACGGCGAGCAGTTCGAGGACATGTCCGAACAGCACCCGGACCTCGGCAAGCACGTTACGCTCGCCGACCTCGTGATCCTCAACAAGACGGACCGCATCGACGACGACCGGCGCGCCGCCGTGCAGGCGATGATCCGCGGCTACAACGACCGCGCGCCCGTCCTCACCACCGCGCACGGCCGGATCGAGCCCACCCTGCTGTTCGACCGGGAACCGGGGCGTGAACCGGCGCCGGGGGAGCAGCTCACCCTCGACCAGCTCCTGCTGGATCAGCACGACCACTGCGAAGACCACGACCACCTGCATTCGTCGTACGAGGCAGTCGATTTCGCCTCGGGCGAGCCGATCGATCCGCGGCGGCTCGTGGAGTTCCTCGAGGCGCGACCGGTCGGGATCTACCGGATCAAGGGGTTCGTGCATTTCGCGGTGCCGGGGCAGTCCCGGAAGTTCGAGGTGCAGACCGTCGGCCCGCACATCAGATTCACGTCGACGCGCTGGGAGCCCGGCGAGGAGCGGGCGACCCAGCTGGTGCTCATCGGTGCCGACATCGAATCCGAGCACGTGCGGACCCGGCTCGCGGGCTGCGTCGTGGCGGAGGGCGAAGATGCGGACCCCGGCGCGATGCTGGGTGTGCACCGCTATACCGTGACCGCGTGACCGAGTCTGCGTGTAGTCCCGATACGAATCCCGAGCCGGCGCTGTCGGTGTACGACGCGATCCGCCGCCGCCGCGACGTGCGGGCCGAGTTCACCGGGGAGCCGATCGCGGAGGAGGTTCTCGACCGCATCCTGGGCGCCGCGCACTGCGCGCCCAGCGTGGGCAACACCCAGCCGTGGGATTTCGTCGTCGTACGCGACACCGGCACGCTGACCACGTTCGCCGACCACGTGGCCGGCGCCCGCAGGCGGTTCGCGGAGTCGCTGCCCGAAGACCGGAAGAAGACGTTCGACCCCATCAAGATCGAAGGGATCTGCGAGAGCGGCATGGGGGTGGTCGTGACGTACGACCGGAGCCGCGGCGGCGAACACATCCTCGGCAGGCACACGGTCGACGACACGGGCCTGTTCTCCGCGGTGCTTGCGATCCAGAATCTGTGGCTCGCCGCGGCCGCCGAGAATGTGGGCGTCGGCTGGGTGTCGTTCTACGACGAGCCCTATCTCACCGAACTGCTGGGCATCCCCGAGCCGGTGCGACCCATCGCGTGGCTGTGCGTGGGGAGGGTCGCCGAGTTCCAGCAGGTGCCGGACCTCGAGCGCTTCGGGTGGCGGGGGCGCCGGCCGTTGGCCGACGCCGTCCACCTCGAGAAGTTCTAGCCCTGACGGCGGCGTGAACCGCCGGCGGACGCCGTGCGGGTTCCGCCGCCGGCGGACGAGGCTGCGCGGGGGCGTCCGGCTCCACCCGAGCGGGAGCGACGTGCGCCGCCGCCCTGACCGTGTGCGCGCCCGCCCTGACCTCCCTGACCGCCGCGTCCGCCCTGGGCGCCGCCCGGCCGCTGATTGCGTCCGCCGCCGTTCGACGCCGGTGCCGCCTTCGGGGCCGGCGCGACGTGCGGTGCGATGTCGCCGACCAGGTCGAGCACGTGTGCGGAGTCCGCGGTGCTGCGGACCGGGGTCACCTTGATCGCGGCCTTGCGCATGAGGACGGCCAGGTCCTTGCGCTGCTCGGGCAGCACGACCGTGACGACGTCGCCTGCGCTGCCCGCGCGTGCGGTGCGGCCGGAACGGTGCAGGTAGGCCTTGTGCTCGGCGGGCGGATCGACGTGGACGACCAACTCGACGTCGTCGACGTGCACGCCGCGGGCCGCGACGTCGGTGGCCACCAGCACGCGGGCCTCACCGGCCGAGAACGAGGCGAGGTTGCGGTCGCGGGCCGCCTGCGACAGGTTGCCGTGCAGATCGACCGAAGGGATTCCGGCCTCGGTGAGCTGACGGGCCAGCTTGCGGGCCTGGTGCTTGGTGCGCATGAACAGGATGCGGCGTCCGGTGCCCGATGCCAGCCGCTCGACCAGCTTGCGCTTGGCCTCGACGCCGTCCACGTCGAACACGTGGTGCGTCATGGCCGCGACGGGCGAGTTCGCCTCGTCCACCGAGTGCAGCACCTCGTTCTTCAGGAACCGCTTCACGAGCTTGTCGACGCCGTTGTCCAGGGTGGCGGAGAACAGCAGCCGCTGCCCCTGCTGGGGGGTCGCAGTGAGGATGCGGGTGACGACGGGCAGGAAGCCGAGGTCGGCCATGTGATCGGCCTCGTCGAGCACGGTGATCTCGACGGCGTCGAGACTCACGAACTTCTGCTTCATCAGGTCTTCGAGTCGTCCGGGGCACGCGACGACGATGTCGACGCCCGCCTTGAGGGCGTTCACCTGACGGTTCTGGGAGACACCACCGAAGATCGTGGTGACTCGCAGGTCGTACGCGGCGGCGAGCGGTTCCAGGGTTGCGGTGATCTGCGTGGCGAGCTCGCGGGTGGGGGCGAGGATCAGGCCCACCGGGCGGCCCGGGCGGCGCTTTCCGCCGGACAGTTCACCCGCGAGGCGGGACACCATCGGAATGGAGAATGCCAGCGTCTTGCCGCTGCCCGTCTTGCCGCGGCCGAGCACGTCGCGTCCCGACAGTGTGTCGGGGAGGGTGTCGACCTGGATGGGGAACGGGGAGGTGATCCCCTTGTCGGCGAGTGCTTTCACCAGCGGTTCGCGGACACCGAGCGCGGCGAACGTCGTGTCGGGGGTATTCGTGTCAGACAAGTGGTCAGGCCTTTCGAGCACAGGGTTGTGCCCGGAGGGCCGATACGGAAGGTCTCCGTCGGAGCTCGAGCACAGGTTGGCGGCGTTGCCGGTCGGCAAGCTTCTTCGCCGTAAGAAGAGCGGATGCGGTGGTGCACATCCAACAGGATTCGGGTGACCGAACTGAATGCGTTCTACGACGCTGGATGACCGTCGTGGTCATCTAGTGGTGGCGAGTCTACCTGGTGGCGGCCGGCCGGTCCGACCGAGGAGTCACAGACCGACCCATTCCGATGCCCCGTCGGCGAATTTCTGCCGCTTCCAGATGGGTACCTCGTGCTTGATGCGCTCCACCAGTTCGGCGCACGCGGAGAAGGCCTCGGCGCGGTGGGGAGCGGCGACCGCGGCGACCACCGCGAGGTCGCCGACGGTGAGGGATCCGACCCGGTGGATGGCCGCGACGGGGAGTCCGGACGAGGCCGCGACCTCCTCGCAGACGGTGCGGAGGAAGCGTTCGGCGTCCGGGTGCGACTGGTATTCGAGTGCCGAGACGGATTGTCCGCCATCGTGATTGCGGACGACGCCGGTGAACACGACGACGGCGGGATCGAGCGGCTGGTCCGAGATCTGGGCGAGAATGTCAGGCATCGTGCGCACCTCCACCGGCGACCTGAGCGAGAAGATGATCGACGATGGGGTCGAGGACGGACAATCCGTCCCTGACCCCGCCCGGCGAGCCGGGGAGATTCACCACGACTGTGCCGTTCGCCACACCGGCGAGTCCGCGGCTCAGCGAGGCGTGCGGGGTCACGTCCGTGCCGCGGTTCCGGATGGCGTCGGCCACGCCGGGCAGTTCGCGGTCGAGCACGGCGCGGGTGGCCTCCGGGGTCGCGTCCGTGGGGGAGACCCCGGTGCCGCCGGTGCTGATGATCAGTGCCGGGCTCCCGGACAGGGCGTCGGCGAGTCCGGACGCGATGTCCGCGTCCGCGTAGACGAGCGGACCCCGGGTGGTGAAGCCACGTTCCTCGAGCCACGCGGCGATCACCGGGCCGGTCGTGTCTTCCCGCGTGCCCTTGGCCCCGCCGGTCGAGGCGACCAGTACGGCCGCGGATCGTGCTGTCACCGTGGGCGTTCCGGTGCTCTGCTGCTCGCGCGTCCAGTGCCCGCGTTTGCCGCCGTCCTTGGTGAGCAGCCGGACACCGTCCAGTGTCGCGGCGGGGTCGACGGCCTTCACCATGTCGTGCAACGTCAATCCGGCCACTGCCACGGCGGTGAGGGCCTCCATCTCGACGCCGGTCGGGCCCTTCGTCTTCGCGGTGGCCTCGATCGTGATCGCAGTGTCGGTGAACCCGAACTCCAGCTTCACCGACGACAGCGCGAGCTGATGGCAGAGCGGAATCAGCTCGGATGTCTTCTTCGCCCCGGAGATCCCGGCGATCCGGGCCGTCGCGAGAACGTCGGCCTTGGGCAGGTCGTCGGCCCGGACCAGTTCGATCACCGCGGGGGTGGTGACCAATTGCCCGGCGGCCACCGCGGTTCGGGTCGTGTCTGCCTTCGCGCTCACGTCGACCATGCGCGCGCGGCCCTCGCTGTCGAGGTGCGTCAGGTCGCTCATAGGGGGATCACCTTCACGAGTTGTCCGGCGTCGAGCGCGGTGACGTCGGCGGGAACGTCGAGGAGGACGTCCGCCCACGCCATCGCGGCGACGAGATGGGAGCCGGGGCCGGACACGAGTTCGACTCCGGCGTCGGTGCGGCGCGCCCGGAGGAACTGCCGCTTGCCGGGTATGGAGGTGACGGCCGCGGCGAGTGGCAGTTCCTCGGGTTCCGTCGGCGGGAGCCCGGCGGCGCGCCGGATCTCGGGACGTGCGAACACCTCGAAGGAGACGAGGGTGCTGACCGGGTTCCCCGGGAAGTTGAGGACGGGCGTGCCGTCGACGACGGCGGTGCCCTGCGGTCCGCCCGGTTGCATCGCGACGTGCCCGAAGTGCGCGCCGAGCGGTGAGAGCGTCTCCTTGACCACCTCGAAGTCGCCCATCGACACCCCGCCGGACGTGAGGACGAGGTCGGCGGTGGTGGTCGCCTCCGCGAGCAGGGTCCGGAATTCGGCCGGGTCGTCGCCGCTGCGCGCGATCGACACGACCTCGGCGCCGTTGGCCCTGGCGCTCGACGCGAGGGCGATTCCGTTGGAGTCGTAGATCTCTCCGGGGTGCAGTGTCGTTCCGGCGTCCACCAGTTCGGCGCCCGTGGTGATCACGGCGATGCGCGGGCGCGGGCGCACGGGGACCCGCTGCAAGCCGACGGCGGCGAGGACGGCGATGTGCCGGGCGGCGAGGACACTGCCCGCGGACAGCAGGAGCATGCCCTCCCGGACGTCGCTGCCGCGCTCGCGCACGAACTCACCGGCAGTGCGCGAACGTTCGATGCGGACCTGTCCGTCCGCGGCCTCGGTGTCCTCGACCGGGACGATCGCGTCGGCGCCTTCGGGGATCGGCGCACCGGTCATGATCCGGTAGGCGGTTCCGGGAGTGTGGACGGTGGTGCCTGCCGGTCCCGCGGCGATCACGCCCCGCACCGGCAGCACGGCCGGGATGGACGCGACGGAGGCGGCGTCGACCGCGTATCCGTCCATCTGCGAATTCCGGAACAACGGCAGGTCGACGGGGGAGTGCACGTCGGCGGCGAGGGCGCGCCCGAGTGCCTCGCCCAGCGGGAGCTCCTCGGCCGGGCGCCCGTGCAGCGGCGCGAGGAGTTCGGCGACGTGCTGGGCGTGCTGCTCCACGGAGCGTGCGGTCACGATATTCCTCCGGCCATGGTCACCAATCCTAGGCACCTCCCGGCCGAGTGACGCACACCGCATCGGACAACGCTCACCCCCGCGCGGCATACTGGACAGATGCAGCGAAAGGCAACGCGATGACGACGGTGGAGATGGGGATCCCGACCGTCCGGTCGTCGGTCTCGCTCGACGGCAGACCGGACGTCGATCAGCTGGTCGACCGGTTCGGCCGCGTCGCGCGGGATCTGCGGGTGTCGATCACCGAGAAGTGTTCGCTGCGCTGCACGTACTGCATGCCCGAGGAGGGCCTGCCCGCCATTCCGGCGCAGAATCTCCTCACCGCGGACGAGATCGTCAGGCTCGTCGACATCGCCGTTCACCGGCTCGGTGTCGGCGAGGTCCGGTTCACCGGGGGCGAACCGCTGATGCGGGTGGATCTCGAGCGGATGATCGCCGGATGCGCCGAGCGGGTGCCGGGGATTCCGCTCGCGATGACCACCAACGCCGTCGGTCTCGAGCACCGCGCGGCCGGGCTCGCCCGCGCCGGGCTGACACGGGTCAACGTTTCCCTCGATTCGGTCGACCGCGAGCACTTCGCGAGACTGACCCGACGCGACCGTCTGCCGTCGGTGATGGCGGGTATCCGTGCCGCAGCCCGAGCCGGACTGGCGCCGATGAAGATCAATGCGGTGCTGATGCCCGAAACGCTGAGCGGAGCGGCCGATCTCCTGGAATGGTGCCTGAGCGAGGGCGTCACGCTGCGGTTCATCGAGGAGATGCCGCTCGACGCCGATCACGAGTGGGCACGCGACAACATGGTCACCGCCGACCGGTTGCTGGCCGTCCTCGGCGAGCGGTTCACGCTCACCGAACACGGGAGGGAAGACCCGTCGGCGCCCGCCGAGGAGTGGCTCGTCGACGGCGGACCGGGCACGGTCGGAATCATCGCGTCGGTCACCAGGTCGTTCTGCTCCGACTGCGACCGCACCCGCCTCACCGCCGAGGGAACGGTACGGTCGTGCCTGTTCAGCGATCAGGAGGTCGACCTGCGGTCGGCGCTGCGGTCGGGTGCGGGCGACGAGGATCTGGCGCAGTTGTGGCGCGGCGCGATGTGGAACAAGTGGGCAGGCCACGGAATCAACGCGGACGGCTTCGCCCCGCCGCAACGCAGTATGGGAGCAATCGGTGGTTGACGTGACGGGCATTTCGGTTCGGTACTTCGCGGCCGCCGCCGACGCGGCGGGCTGCACGAAGGAGACCCTCGACCTCCCGGCCACCGCAAATCTCGGTCAGGTGAAGGACCTTCTCCTCACTAAGTACGGTCCCGGCATGCAGCAGGTGCTGTCGGTCTCCGCCTTCCTGGTGGACTCCGAGTTGACCCGCGATCTGACGCGCACCGCCGGGGCGCAGGTGGACGTGCTGCCGCCGTTTGCCGGCGGCTAGCCCGCTGTCCGCCGGGCCGTTCAGTGGATGGACTCGGCCAGCCACCGGTCGAAGGTGATCGTTCCGAACCGGTTGTCGGGCACCAGGTTCGATCCGCTCCGCAGGAACTGCCCCAGCGCGCCGGGAAGCGGCACGTTCACGACGAACCCGTGCGTCCCGGTGGCCTTCTTCCACGCCGTCGTCAGATCGCGGGCCGTGCGCACCTCCGGGCCGCCGATGGTGATCGGCCCCTCCGGCGCGTCGGTGGCCAGGGCGGCGTCGACCAGGGCGGTCGCGACGTCCCTCGTGTCGATGGTCTGAAAGCTCGTCTTCGAGAAGGCCGGGATCAGTCCCGCCCGGCTTGCCGGCTTCGCGATCATGGGAATGAAGTCGTGGAACTGGGTCGCCCGCACGATCACCGTCTCGATCGCGGCACTGTCGTAGACCCGCTCCTGGGTGCGCTTCGCCTGGTAATAGGCGAATTCGGCCAGATCGACGTTGACGATGGAGAGGAGGACGGCGCGTCGGACGCCCGCGCCGTCCGCGGTGGCGAGCAGGTTCTCGGCGCCCTTCTCCAGCACCGCCCGGGTGCCCTTCGTCTTGCCGTCGGTGGTGTCGACCACGACGTCGACACCGGCGAGTGCCTCGGCGAGGCCGTCGCCGGTGACGAGATCACCGTGGAAATGCGCGATCTCGCTGCCGGGCGCACCACCGTGCCGGGTCAGGACCCGGACGGAGTGACCGCGGGCGAGGAACTCCTTGACCACCTGCCGGCCTGCAGTGCCGGTACCGCCCGCGACCAGCGCCTGGACCACCGGGTCACCGCCACCACGTGTCGAGCGGGGTCACCGGGACCGTGCGCTTGTGCCGGGTGCTGCGGAACATCGCCTCGAGCTTCTCGGCCACGGCGTCCGGGACGTCCTTGCCCTCGAGGTAGTCGTCGATCTGCGCGTACGTCAGGCCCAGCGCCTCCTCGTCGGGAAGGGCGGGACGGTCGTCCTCGAGGTCGGCGGTGGGAACCTTCTTCCACGTGCTCTCGGGCGCGCCGAGTTCGCGGAGCAGCGCGGCGCCCTGACGCTTGGACAACCCCGTCAGGGGAGTGACGTCCACACCGCCGTCGCCGAACTTGGTGAAGAAACCGGTGATCGCCTCGGCGGCATGGTCGGTGCCGACGACGAGATACCCGAGCTGACCGGCGATCGAATACTGGATCACCATGCGCTCGCGGGCCTTGATGTTGCCGCGGACGAAGTCGCGGAGTTCGCCGCCGTCGCCGATGATGTCGCGCAGCGCCTCGGACGACTCCTTCGCGGTCGCGTCCGCGCCGGGCTTCACGTTGACGACCACCGACCGGTCGGGCTTGATGAAGTCGAGGGAGATCTGCGCGTCGGATTCGTCGGCCTGGGTGCCGTAGGGCAGCCGGACGGCGACGAACTCGGCGTCGTGGCCCTCCTCGCGCAGTTCGCTCGCCGCGAGCTGGGCGAGGCGCCCGGTGAGGGTGCTGTCCTGACCGCCGCTGATACCCAGGACGAAACCCTTGGCCGGGGTCGACAGCAGGTAGTCCTTCAGGAACTGAACACGTTTGCGGATCTCGTCGGCCGCGTCGATGGTGGGCCGGGCACCGAGTTCCTCGAGGATCTGCGCACGTAGATTCGCCATGCCAGAACTCTAGCGAGTGCCCCTGACGGGCGCAGGGTACGGTTCCGCGCATGAGTAGATCGGACGTTCTGGTGGTCAGCGCGACCAAGGCGGAGGCGGTGCACGTCCCGTCCGAGTTCGAGGTCCTGATCACCGGGATCGGCAAGGTGAGCGCCGCCGTGGCCGTGGCGTCCGCGCTCGCCGACTATCCGCGAACCGACCGGCCGCTCGTCGTCAACATCGGCACCGCGGGCGCGCTGCACGAGCATCACAGCGGGCTGTTCACGCCGTCGACCGTGCTGAACCACGACATCAGCGGCGACGCCATCCGGGCGCTCGGGCACGACGTGGCCGATCTTCTGGCCCTGCCCGACGGCGACGGTTCCGTGCTCGCGACCGGGGATCTGTTCGTGTCCGACGCCGGCGTGCGTGACGAACTCGCCCGCAGAGCCGACCTCGTCGACATGGAGGGTTTCGCCGTCGCCTATGCCAGCGCCCGCGCCGGTGCCCGGTGCCGGCTGGTCAAGCACGTCTCCGACACGGCGGACGACTCGGCACTGGACTGGCCCGCCCGGATCGACGCGAGCGCTCGCGAGCTCGGGCGCTGGCTGGCCGCTCTCTAGCTCGCCCGGAGTTCCAGCCCGGTGCCGTCCGCGTTGACCATGCGCATCGCATCCGAACGGACGCTGTAGCCCGTCTCCCCGGTCAACGCCGCGAGCACCGCGCGCTCCACCTCCGACACGTCCGGCGGACACGCCATCCGGGTGGTGGCCCAGGACCCGAACGTGATCGAACTCTGCTGCACGTCCGCGGTCCCGGTCATCCGGTTGCAGCCGGTGAAACCGGACGCCGAACCGTCGGCTGCGATCAGCAACTGCGGCGCGGTCCGCTCCAGCGCCGCTGTCGTGGTGACCGCGTCCGGGCTGATCAGCGCGGTCACCGTCCAGGTGGTCCCGACGACGGGCCGGTCCGGCCGGGCGACCTTCTCGTCCGTGAGCGTCACCGAAGCGGTGGGTGTGGTGAGGGTGAGCGTGTCGCCACCGAGGGTCCAGTTCGGTTGCGCGTCCAGCAGAGCCGCCACCCAGGTGTCGGCGCCTGCCGCCTCGCCGGGGCACGCCATCAGCGTCATGGCGAGCGGTCCCGTCACGATCTTCCCGTCGGACAGGTCGACGTCGGCGCTGCCCTGATTGCATCCGGCGTCGACGGACAGTCGGCCGGGGTCGGTGAACCCGAGCACGAGCGGCCCACCGCCGGGAATGGGGTCGCCCTCGACGGAGGTGGAGACGAACGTGCGGCCGGTCGGGTCCTGGGGCTCGGGCTGCGCGTCCCCGCCGCAGGCGGTGAGCGAGGCGAACGTCAGAAGGCCGAGAACGGCGGTGGTGGTGCGCATTCCCCGAGGCTAGACAAAATGTCCGGATCCGGGATCAACATCGGGTGACGCGCCGGATCAGGTCCTCCCAGGCATCCCCGAGCCGTTCGACGGACATCCCGAGGTCGCGCAGTTCGTGCAGTACGAGTGTGGCCTCGAGGGGGGCGAGCAGCGAGCAGGCGAGCAGTTCGTGATCGCCCTGCACGCCGGCCGCGCGGAGAAGGGAGACGACGTGGCGCACCGACACCGCCCGTGCGGGGGCGGCGAAACGGAACTCGAGAGAGTTCTCGGCCGCGCGCTGGACCTCGCCCTGCACCTCGACGATCGCGATGCGTGCGTGCCCGAAGGCGATCAGCCGGTCGATCGGGTCGGCGCCCGGCCCGAGGGGCGGCGGGCCGAACATGAAGGACTGCTGAAGTTCTCGTTCGGTGTGGTCGAGGAGTGCGTGCATGAGTCCCGACCGGCTGCCGAACCGGCGGAACACTGTGCCCTTGCCCACACCGGCCCTGCAGGCGACGGCGTCCATCGTGACGGCGTCGACACCGCGTTCGGCCACCAGCAGCGCGGCCGCATCGAGCAGAAGACGCCGGTTACGTGCGGCGTCTCCGCGTTCCGGGGGGTCGACCCCGATCTGGGGCAGGAGGGGGCTGGTCACACTCCGCATCCTACCGCGGCGGGAACATAAGTGGACCGCGGTCCGTTTAGTTGCTATACATGTTCACGAGCCGCCCTACGCACCATCGAAGGATTATCGACATGTCACAGACCAACGTTCTCGTTCTCGTCGGCAGCCTCCGCGCCGCCTCCGTCAACCGTCAGCTCGCCGAGACCGCGATCGCCGTGGCACCCGAGGGTGCCGAGGTGACCGTGTTCGACGGACTCGGTGAGGTCCCCTTCTACAACGAAGACATCGACGTCGCCGGTTCCATTCCCGCCGTCGAGGCGCTGCGTGACGCCGCAGGCCGCGCCGACGCGCTCCTGCTGCTCACGCCCGAGTACAACGGCACCATTCCCGCCGTCCTCAAGAACGCCATCGACTGGATCTCCCGGCCGTACGGCACCGGCGCCGTCAAGGACAAGCCCGTCGCCGTCATCAGCGCCTCGCCCAGCGGCAACGGTGCGCAGTGGGCGCACGAGGACACCCGCAAGGCCGTCCGCATCGCAGGCGGCAAGGTCCTCGAGGACGTCACCCTCGCCATCGGCGGCACCATCGACAAGTTCGGTGACCGGCATCCCCGCGAGAACGCCGAGGTCGCGCAGCAGGTCGCGGGCGTCGTCGCCAGCCTGGTCGACGCCACGAAGGAACTCGTCGACGCCTGACGATCCGCGCGCGGAACGCCGTCGCCGCTACAGTCCGGTCCGATCCAGGGCTGCGTCGACGGCGTCCCGCACCGCGTCGAAGTCTTCACCGGCCGCCAGGGCAGAGTTCCTGGCGGCTTCTATCTGTTCGCGCACCGTCTCGTACCGCGCGACCCACTCCTCCTTGTTGTCGCGCCAGTAGCCGATGACGTCGTAGCGGTCCGCCGGCCAGTGAAGGTCGTGGCGCAACCAGCGTCGCACCACCCGCGACACCGTCGCCTCGCCCGCGAACCACACGTATCCCGGTGAATCCGGGAGCGGCAGGTCCCGGGCAGCCTCGGCCAGCAGGCTGTCCCCGGCGCCGTTGCCGCTTCCGTCCAGCCACGTCACGGTCAGCGCGGCACCGGTCGCGAACTGCTGCCGATCCGCCGGGGTGGTGACCTCCGCGATCACGTGCACCCGCGCCGATCCGGGTAGTTCCTCCAGGATGCGTCCGACGGCGGGCAGTGCCGTCATGTCGGCGACGAGGAGCTGCCATTCGGCGTCCGCGGGCGGCGCGTACCACCCCGAGGCGGTGGAGAACCCGACCATCTCGCCCGGGCGCGCGCCCGCGGCCCAGTGCGCCGCGGTCCCGCCCGCGTGGACGGCGAAGTCGATGTCCATCTCCAGGGCGTCCGGGTCCCAGCGGCGCACGGTGTAACTGCGCTTCTCCGCGCCGTCCGGCGGGAACGCGAGGAGCAGGCGCTCGTCGGGCGTCCCGCTGGACGCGAATCGGGTCAGATCCCCGCCCGCGAGGGTGATCCTTTGCATGTTCGGCGTCACTCGCCTCGTGCGCGCTACGGGCGCCGACCAGCCGGGGTCGCCCAGGGAGTCGTCGGACATGCGCTCAAGGTACCGGGAGGGGGAGTCGGGGCCTGCAGTTACCGGCCGGCAAGCGGGGGGCCGGTCGGGTGCGGCGCCCGGTGTGGCCCGGACGCGGCAGGCGGTGGAGCGGGGGTTCCGGGTGCTGCGGGGGACGGGTCCCGGAAGGGGCCTGCATCGCCCGCCGGAGCGGTGTCCGGCCGCTCCGCACGGGGCTCTCCCGGCGCCCGCGCCGCCGATGCGGGCGTGTCGTCGGAGGTGACGTAAGCTCCCGCGAGCCTCCAGTGCACGAGCGCGAATTCAGGGGTGTCCCGCGTCACGCCGAAAATGTGATGTGCGACACGCCGGAGCGAGCACGAAATTTGTGGTCTGCGGGATGACGACCAGGGAATTTCATCAATGTGACTCACAACATCTCGGGTTAAGTGTTTCTGTCGGCCACTAGGTGTAGTGTCTTGAGCACTGAGAGACCACAACGAGAACCGACTCGGTGAGCATCTCCATCGGGGGTCACCGCCATCTCGATCAGGGGAAGTCTCAGTGCGCTGAACACACACTTCGTCAGCTCCATTCGGCAGTGGAAAGAGGGACTTCATGAGCATCACCGTCTACACCAAGCCCGCTTGCGTTCAGTGCAATGCCACCTACCGGGCCCTCGACAAGGCGGGTATCGAATACTCCGTCGTCGACATCACCGAAGACCCCGAAGCCCGGGACTACGTCATGGCACTGGGATATCTGCAGGCGCCCGTGATCGTGGCCGGTGACGAGCACTGGTCGGGCTTCCGCCCCGACCGCATCAAGACCCTCTCGGCAAACGCTGCTTGAAGCGAGGCGATCGCACCGCCCGAGGCGGAGGACGAGCCGATTCCCGGACGGAAGTAAACGGTAGTACTAGTCCAGATGGTGGAAACCGATGACATCGCTGGTGTACTTCTCCAGCGCCTCGGAGAACACGCACCGATTCGTCCAGCGGCTCGGGCTGCCTGCGACGCGCATACCCATTCATGACCGCGAGGGCACCTTCGAGGTGCACGAACCCTATGTGCTGATCCTCCCGACTTACGGCGGGGGGACGACGGCCATGGGCCGCGACACCAGTTACGTCCCGAAGCCGGTCATCCGATTTCTCAACAACACACACAACAGGTCGCTGATCCGAGCAGTGATCGCGGCGGGAAACACCAATTTCGGTGAATCCTATTGCTTTGCAGGAAATATCATCTCTCAGAAATGCCACGTTCCCTACCTCTACCGCTTCGAACTCATGGGCACAGCCGAGGACGTCGAGCGGGTGAAGGCCGGTCTGGGTGAATTCTGGGATCACTTAGACGACGAGGAGCACGAGAAGTGGCGCCGACCATCACAGACACCATCGACGCGGGGAGCGTAGAGCGCGACGCGCGCGGTGGAGACTCGACGAACGGTCTCGATTACCACGCGCTCAACGCGATGCTCAACCTGTACGGGCCCAACGGTGAGATCCAGTTCGACAAGGACCGCGAGGCCGCGAACCAGTACTTCCTCCAGCACGTCAACCAGAACACCGTCTTCTTCCACAACCAGGACGAGAAGCTGGACTACCTGGTCAAGGAGAACTACTACGGGCGTGAGGTCCTCGACCAGTACACCCGCAACTTCGTCAAGACGCTGATCGACCACGCCTACTCGAAGAAGTTCCGTTTCCCGACGTTCCTGGGCGCGTTCAAGTACTACACCTCGTACACGCTCAAGACGTTCGACGGTAAGCGGTACCTGGAGCGTTTCGAGGACCGTGTCTGCATGGTCGCCCTGACGCTGGCCGCGGGCGACGAGGACCTGGCGACCAAGCTCGTCGACGAGATCATCGCCGGCCGCTTCCAGCCGGCCACCCCGACCTTCCTCAACTCGGGCAAGAAGCAGCGCGGCGAGCCCGTGTCCTGCTTCCTGCTGCGCATCGAGGACAACATGGAGTCGATCGGCCGCTCCATCAACTCCGCACTGCAGCTGTCCAAGCGCGGCGGCGGAGTTGCGTTGCTGCTCAGCAACGTTCGTGAGCACGGTGCACCGATCAAGAAGATCGAGAACCAGAGCTCCGGGGTCATCCCGATCATGAAGCTGCTCGAGGACTCCTTCTCCTACGCCAACCAGCTCGGTGCGCGTCAGGGCGCAGGCGCAGTGTATTTGCACGCGCACCACCCGGACATCTACCGCTTCCTCGACACCAAGCGCGAGAACGCGGACGAGAAGATCCGCATCAAGACGCTGTCTCTCGGCGTCGTCATCCCGGACATCACGTTCGAGCTGGCGAAGAAGAACGAGGACATGTACCTCTTCTCGCCGTACGACGTGGAGCGCATCTACGGCAAGCCGTTCGCGGACATCAACGTCACCGAGAAGTACTACGAGATGGTCGACGACAAGCGCATCCGCAAGTCGAAGATCAAGGCACGCGAGTTCTTCCAGACCGTCGCCGAGCTGCAGTTCGAGTCCGGTTACCCATACATCATGTACGAGGACACCGTGAACCGCGCCAACCCGATCGCGGGCAAGGTCACCCACTCGAACCTGTGCTCGGAGATCCTGCAGGTCTCCACGCCGTCGCTGTTCAACGACGACCTGTCCTACAGCCACATCGGCAAGGACATCTCCTGCAACCTCGGTTCGCTGAACATCGCGAAGACGATGGACTCGCCGGACTTCGCGCAGACCATCGAGACGTCGATCCGTGCGCTGACCGCGGTCGCCGATCAGACCTCCATCGACTCCGTCCCGTCGATCCGGAAGGCGAACGACGAGGGTCACGCCATCGGACTCGGGCAGATGAACCTGCACGGATACCTGGCGCGCGAGCGGATCCACTACGGCTCCGACGAGGGCATCGATTTCACGAACATCTACTTCTACACCGTGGTGTTCCACGCGATCCGGGCGTCCAACGAGATCGCCAAGGAGCGCGGCACGTACTTCGCGGGCTTCCCGGAGTCCAAGTACGCGTCCGGAGAGTTCTTCGACAAGTACACCGACCGGGTGTGGGAGCCGGAGACCGAGCGGGTGCGGCAGCTGTTCGCCGATGCGGGCCTGCACATCCCGACCCAGGACGACTGGCGTGAGCTGAAGGCGTCGGTGCAGAAGCACGGCATCTACAACCAGAACCTGCAGGCGGTGCCGCCGACCGGATCGATCTCCTACATCAACAACTCCACCAGCTCCATCCACCCGGTGGCGTCGAAGATCGAGATCCGCAAGGAAGGCAAGATCGGCCGCGTCTACTACCCGGCGCCGTACCTGACCAACGACAACCTGGAGTACTACCAGGATGCCTACGAGATCGGGTACGAGAAGATCATCGACACCTATGCCGCCGCGACGCAGCACGTCGACCAGGGGCTGTCGCTGACGCTGTTCTTCAAGGACACCGCCACCACCCGCGACATCAACAAGGCGCAGATCTACGCGTGGCGCAAGGGCATCAAGACGCTGTACTACATCCGGCTGCGTCAGCTCGCGTTGGAGGGTACCGAGGTCGAAAACTGCGTCTCCTGCATGCTGTAGTGCGGCTCCGCCGCCCGTGAGTACTTGTTAACCGCCGGCGGTTAACAAGTACTCACAGCCGAACGAAGTGAGGAATCAATGGTCAAGCTGGTGAGTCGCGTATCCGCGATCAACTGGAACCGCGTCCAGGACGAGAAGGACGCCGAGGTGTGGGACCGTCTCGTCGGCAACTTCTGGCTGCCCGAAAAGGTGCCGGTGTCCAACGACATCCCGTCGTGGGGCACGCTCACGGCGCAGGAGAAGCAGCTCACGATGCGGGTGTTCACGGGGCTGACGCTCCTCGACACCATTCAGGGCACCGTGGGCGCCGTCAGCCTCATCCCCGACGCCATCACCCCGCACGAAGAGGCGGTGTACACCAACATCGCGTTCATGGAGTCGGTGCACGCGAAGAGCTACAGCTCGATCTTCTCGACGCTGTGCTCCACCCGCGACATCGACGACGCCTTCCGCTGGTCCGAGGAGAACCCGAACCTGCAGCGCAAGGCCGAGATCGTCATGGACTACTACCAGGGCGACGAGCCGCTCAAGCGCAAGGTGGCGTCCACCCTGCTCGAGAGCTTCCTGTTCTACTCCGGCTTCTACCTGCCGATGTACTGGTCGTCGCGGGCGAAGCTCACCAACACCGCCGACCTCATCCGCCTCATCATCCGTGACGAGGCTGTGCACGGGTACTACATCGGCTACAAGTACCAGAAGGGTCTCGAGCAGCTCACCGAGGCCGAGCGCGACGACCTCAAGAACTACACGTTCGAGTTGCTCTTCGAGCTCTACGACAACGAGGTCGACTACACCCAGGACCTCTACGACGAGGTGGGCCTCACCGAGGACGTCAAGAAGTTCCTGCGGTACAACGCCAACAAGGCGCTGATGAACCTCGGCTACGAGGGTCTGTTCCCGAAGGACGAGACGGACGTCAACCCGGCGATCCTGTCGGCGCTCTCACCCAACGCCGACGAGAACCACGACTTCTTCTCCGGCTCGGGCAGCTCGTACGTCATCGGCAAGGCCGTCAACACCGAGGACGAAGACTGGGATTTCTAGAACGAACTTTTCGCGTCGCCCGATGTCACACCGGTCCGGTTCTGCTGCACCGGTGCGGCATCGGGCGAAGTGCGTTCAGCGGCGGAACCACGCCTCGGGGACGTCCTGCAGCGCCTTGTCGAGGCGCAGCCGCGACGACGGGGTGAGGTCGTCCGGCAGCGACTCGGGGGAGAACCAGGCCACGTCGTGGTTCTCGTCGTCCGTCACGGCGGCCTCCCCGCCGACGTACCGGGCGAGGAAACACACGTCGAGGTACTGGGCGACGTCGCCGTTGGGGTAGGTGACCGGGTCGGTGACGTCGACGCTCGTGATCCGGACCAGTTCGGCGTCCACACCGGTTTCCTCACGGATCTCCCGGAGCGCGGCCGGGCCGGGTTCCTCCCCGGGTTCGAGGATGCCGGACACGACCGCCCACTTGCCGTTGTCGACGCGCCGGGTCAGCAGCACCCGCCCGCCGTCGTCGCGCACCACGACGCTGACCCCGGACAGCCACAGCGGTGCGGTGCCGACGTGGCTGCGCAGGGCGGTGACGAACTCGGGTACGGGCATCGAGCCTCCTAGCCGACGTAGCCGTTCAGCGTGTTCCGCAGGTCGGTGAGCATTGCGCGCGCGGCGACGACGCCGTTTCCGCCCCACACGTCGCCCTCGACGGCGAAGACCCGCTTGTCGGAGGCCGCCTCGAGATCTTCCCAGGCTTCCCCGGACATGACGTCCTCCGCGTGCGCGGTGCCGTCCTCGCCGTCCAGGACGGCGTAGATCAGGTCGCCCTCGGCCTGGTCGATGTCGGCTTCGGAGATCGGTTCGGTGACGGCGCCGTCGAGGTTCTGATAGGCGGGCCGCCGCACCCCGGCGTCCGTGAGGACCTGGCCCGCGAATGTGGCCGGACCCTCGACCTCGATGCTGTCGGCGTCGAAACGGACGACGGACGCCTGGGTCTGCGCGGCATCGATGTCGATGCCGAGTTGCTTCGCGTCCTGCTGGTACTGCTCGAGTGCCGCGGTCGCCGCGTCGGCCCGGCCCAGTGCGTTGCCGGCGAGGAGGAACTGCGCTTTCCAGTACACGGGGTCGGAGCCGACGAACACGGTGGGCGCGATGGGGGAGAGCGCGCCGTACAGCTGGTCGGACGCCGGACTCGATCCGAGGATCAGGTCCGGGTCCGCCTGCGCGATCCTGTTGACGTCCGGGGCGTCGACGGATCCGACGCTCGGAATCTCGGAGACGCCGGTGCCGAGGTAGCCGGGCTGCGGCGAATCGCCGTCGAGGGTTGCCGCGCCCACCACGTTCTCCCACAGGCCGAGGGCGCACACCGCGTCCAGCGCGGCGCTGTCGAGGACCACGATCCGCTGCGGATCGGACGGGACGTCGCTCTCACCCTTCGTGTGGACCACCCGGTGCGTCGAGCCGGCCGCGAGTGAGGCGTCGACCGGGGCCGGCTCGGCGCAGGCCGTCGTGGTGTCCCGCTCGATGCCGACCACGCCGGCCCCGGCGATCTGCGTGGTGGTCCGGACGATGGACGCTGCGGGATCGTCGTCGGACGGTTGAGAGCAGCCGGCCAGCGTGAGCGCGGCGACGGCAGCGACCAGACCGGTGGACGCGCGGCGGGCGGAAAACCTACGAGGGGACAATTCGGCGACTTCCTGTGTGTGCGGGCGCGTTCAGGTTAGCCGCTGTGCTTGTCCACCCCGAACGTGTCCGACAGGTCGTCGAGGATCAGGTGCGCGCCCTGAACGCTGACCGGCGTCATCCAGCGGGCGTCGTCGACGTCGACCTTGCGTCCCTTCAGCGTCTGCCACAGCGGGCTCTCCAGGAACGGCTTCGCCGCTTCGGCGCTCTTGCCTGCCGGGTCCTGCCAGGTGCTGACGAAGATGACGTCGGCCTCCGCTTCACTGATCAGTTCGGGGCTGACGGCCTGCATGATGTTGTCCGGGTCGGCAGGATCGGGGCCCTGGCTCTGCGGACGTGCCAGCCCGGCGTCCGCGACGACGATCCCGCTGAACGAGGTGGTGCGGTAGAGGCGTGCCGTCGGCTCGCCCGCGAACCGGACGACCGAGATCACCGGATTCGACGCCGTCCCGTTGATCTCGGCACCGACGGCGGCGGCCCGCTCTTCGTAGGCGCCGATCTTCTGCTCCGCGAGGTCCTCCTTGCCGAGTGCCTTGCCGACGAGCCGGATGTTGTCCTTCCACGTGGGCCCGGTCGTCTCGGTGAAGACGGTCGGCGCGATCGCCGACAGTTGCTCGTAGTTCTTTCCGTCGCGCACCTCGGCGGAGATGATCAGGTCGGGTTGCAGCGCGGCGATCTGCTCGAGGCTCGCGCTGCTGACCTTGCCCACGGACTTCGCATCCGCCGCGTACTCGTCGCGGGTGGTGCCGAGGTAGTCGGGCAGGCCCGGTTCGCGGTAGTCGACGTACCCGACCAGGGGCGCCTCGAGGAGGAGGACGGCGTCGGTGAAGCTGTTGTCGAGTGCCACGATGCGCTGCGGTGCGGCCGGGATTTCGGTGCTGCCGCGGAAGTGGTCGACGGTGCGGGGGAACTGTCCGGTCGACGACGTGGTGCCGGCGGCGGCGGAGTCGTCGCCGCTGGAGCAGGACGTGATCGAGAGGGTGGCTGCCGCGGCCAGCGCGACCGCGCCGGCGACGACCCGGCGGCGGGAGAGAACGTTCACATGGAGCTCCTGATAGAAGTTAGGTGAGCGAAACCTTAACAGCCCGGTTCCGGCGTGCCGGAGCCTCCGCGGGACCGCCTCGACCGCCCCCCACGCGACACGCCGGACCGCGTGACAGTGAGCACTCCCCGGTGCTCCCCGGTGGAACAAACCGCAGGTCGACCGCGCCCCGGTTTGCTCTGAGTCCGGGTAAGTACGACAGTGGGTAGGACCCAGTCGGAGGCCGCAGAGGGCACGGTCTACGATTCGATGAGCGCAAGCCAGAGACCGTTCGCCTCGCAGCCCGGGGTCGGACGCGCATTCAGGAGGATCAGTGACTGCCGTAGCGCCCCAGCCAGTCCCCGCGATAGCTGCAGCCAGGCCTTACCCGCCGCGGCAGGGACCCAAGGGCTCGTTCATCTTCAAAATGATTACGACCACCGACCCCAAGGTGCTCGGAATCATGTACTTGACGACCTCGATCGCGTTCTTCCTCATCGGTGGTCTCATGGCCCTGATGATGCGCGCCGAGCTCGCTGTGCCCGGTATGCAGTTCTTGTCGAACGAGCAGTTCAACCAGCTGTTCACCATGCACGGCACGATCATGCTGCTGCTGTACGCGACGCCGATCGTGTTCGGGTTCGCCAACTACATCCTGCCGCTGCAGATCGGCGCCCCCGACGTGGCGTTCCCGCGACTCAACGCGTTCAGCTACTGGCTGTACGTGTTCGGCGCGATCATCACGACCGCGGGCTTCATCACCCCCGGTGGAGCCGCAGACTTCGGCTGGACCGCCTACACGCCCCTGACGAGTGCGCTGCACTCCCCGGGCGTCGGCGCCGACCTCTGGGTCATGGGCCTCGCGGTCGCCGGCCTCGGCACCATCCTCGGTGGTGTCAACATGATCACCACCGTCATCTGCCTGCGTGCCCCCGGCATGACGATGTTCCGGATGCCGATCTTCACGTGGAACATCTTCATCACCAGCATCCTGATTCTGCTGGCGTTCCCGCTGCTGACCGCCGCATTCATGGGTCTGTTCGTCGACCGTCACCTCGGTGGCCACATCTTCGACCCGGCCACGGGTGGTGTGCTGCTGTGGCAGCACCTGTTCTGGTTCTTCGGTCACCCCGAGGTGTACATCATCGCGCTGCCGTTCTTCGGCATCGTCTCGGAGATCTTCCCGGTCTTCAGCCGTAAGCCGGTGTTCGGTTACAGCGGCCTGGTCTACGCGACCCTGGCGATCGCCGCGCTCTCCATCGCGGTGTGGGCTCACCACATGTACGCCACCGGCGCCGTGCTGCTCCCGTACTTCTCGTTCATGACGTTCCTGATCGCCGTCCCGACGGGTGTGAAGATCTTCAACTGGATCGGCACCATGTGGAAGGGCCAGTTGACGTTCGAGTCGCCGATGCTGTTCTCGATCGGCTTCCTCATCACGTTCCTCTTCGGTGGTCTGTCGGGCGTCATCCTCGCGAGCCCGCCGCTGGACTTCCACGTCACGGACACCTACTTCGTGGTCGCCCACTTCCACTACGTGGTCTTCGGCACCGTCGTGTTCGCCACCTACGCCGGCATCTACTTCTGGTTCCCGAAGATGACCGGTCGCATGATGGACGAGCGTCTCGGCAAGTGGCACTTCTGGACCACGTTCATCGGCTTCCACGGCACGTTCCTCGTCCAGCACTGGCTGGGTAACGAAGGCATGCCCCGTCGCTACGCCGACTACCTGCCCTCGGACGGGTTCACGTTCCTGAACTCGTTCTCGACGATCTTCGCGTTCGTCCTCGGTGCGTCGACGCTGCCGTTCATCTGGAACGTCTTCAAGAGCTACCGGTACGGCGAGGTCGTCACCGTCGACGACCCGTGGGGTTACGGCAACTCCCTCGAGTGGGCCACCAGCTGCCCGCCGCCGCGGCACAACTTCACCGAGCTGCCGCGCATCCGCTCCGAGCGTCCCGCGTTCGAGTTGCACTACCCGCACATGGTCGAGCGGATGAAGGCCGAGGCGCACGTCGGACCGGGCCACGGTGGCAAGCACGCCAGCACCGTGCTCGAGAAGGAACGTCACGAGCCGCTGACCGTCGGCGACGAAGGCGACCCCGGCACCGACACCGGTCGCTGACACATCAGTGTGAGAAAGGCCCCGCCCCGGCAACGGGCGGGGCCTTTGACTTGGCACAATGGGTGCCGGACAAGCCGCGCGAGCAACATGATCGGAGTACATCGGTGGGTGCAGCTGACACCACTGTCCTGGTGACCGTGACGGGCCCCGACCGACCCGGCGTCACCTCGGTGCTCTTCGGGTCGCTCTCCCGCCACGACGTGAGCCTTCTCGACGTGGAGCAGGTGGTGATTCGTGGGCGACTGACCCTCGGTGTCCTCGTGGCGTGCCCCGAGAACGGGGAAGCGCTGCAGGAGGAGCTCGAGGAGGCGATGGCCACCGTCGGGATGTCGGTGGACGTCGAGATCGGTGCGGATCCGGGCAGGCAGTCGCTGTCCACGCACGCCGTGGTCGTCCTCGGCAGCCCCGTGTCGGCTCGCGCGCTGCGTTCGGTGGCCCGGGAGATGGCGACCCTCGGGGTCAACATCGACTCGATCCGCGGAGTCGCCGACTACCCGGTGACGGGCCTCGAACTCCTGGTGAGCGCTCCCGGCACGGCGGAGGCGGACAAGAGTCTGCGCACCGTGCTGGCCGAGGTGGCCGTGCGGGAGAACGTCGACATCGCGGTCGAACGCGGAGGCCTCGCCCGTCGCGCCAAGCGGCTCATCGTGTTCGACGTCGACTCGACGCTCGTCCAGGGTGAGGTCATCGAGATGCTCGCCGCCCGGGCGGGAGTCGAGGACGAGGTGCGTGCCGTCACCGAGTCCGCGATGCGTGGGGAGATCGACTTCACCGAATCCCTGCACCAGCGGGTCGCAACCCTCGCCGGGCTCGACGCGTCCGTGATCGACGACGTCGCGGACGGTCTCGAGCTGACACCGGGCGCCCGCACCACCATCCGGACGCTCCGCAGGCTCGGCTTCCACTGCGGTGTGGTGTCCGGCGGTTTCCGGCAGGTCATCGAGGGGCTGGCCCACGAATTGGAACTCGACTTCGTGCAGGCAAACACGCTCGAGATCGTGGACGGCAAGCTCACCGGCCGGGTGATCGGCGACATTGTCGACCGGGCGGCGAAGGCGACCGCGCTGCGCAAGTTCGCCGGTCAGGTCGGCGTCCCGATGGAACAGACGGTGGCGGTCGGCGACGGCGCCAACGACATCGACATGCTCAACGCGGCCGGCCTGGGAATCGCGTTCAACGCCAAGCCCGCGCTACGGGAGGTCGCGGACACCGCGCTGTCGCACCCCTTCCTCGACGCCGTGCTGTTCATCCTCGGGGTCACCCGCGACGAGGTCGAGGCCGCCGACGCGGTGGACGGCGTGGTGCGACGAGTCCCGCTGCCGTGACGGAATCGTGCCGCGACGCGGTCGCCGGGGAGGCCGGCGCCGATTCCGGGTGGGCGGCGCGTCACGCCGTCCTCGCGGCCGGATACGGCGGCCGGCCGGATCCGGACGACCCGGCGCAGGTCCTCGCCATGCCGATCGTGCTGCACATCCCGAAGGCCGACCCCCCGCCGCGCACTGCCCTGCTGGAGGCAGCCGCAACCGCGACGGTGGCATTGTGCCTCGACCCGCGCGTCGGCCCCGACGAAACGGGCGCGCCCGGACCGTGGCAGGCGGACTACCAGGCGTGGGTGGGGTCCCGGATCCGCAAGGTGTCGCGGCGGGCGCGGGGCGCCGGCTGGCGGGCGGCGCAGGAGGTCGACGGGATCACCGTCGACGTCGACGGTGCGCAGGCCCGCGCGCTCGTGCCCGTTGCCGTGGGCGCGCTCGATCCCCGCATCAGAAAGCTGCAGATCGGCGGCACCGACCTCGACCACGACGATCCCGGGGAGATCCCGGACGGCGTTCCGGTGCTGTGGATCAACTCCGTTCTGGACATGACTGTCGGGAAGGCCGCCGCGCAGGTCGGTCACGCGTCGATGCTGCTCGCCGGCGCGATGACCACCGAACAGGCCCGCGCCTGGGCGGCCACCGGCTACCGCTGCGCCGTGCGTGACGCCGACGTCGGATTGTGGGAGACGCTGACCATCGAGGTGGTGCGGGGCAGGGCGATCGCGGTGCGCGACGCCGGCTTCACCGAGGTGGCACCCGGATCCATGACCGTGATCGCCTGCCCCTGAGAGCAGCGGCCGACGCGTCGACAGTCCAGTGACGCCGTCATGGCTATGGGGTACCGCCCTGGTTCACGACAGACTGGTGGTCATGCTCGCTCGACGCCTGATCGCACTGTTCGCCGGACTGTGGCTGTACGGCTTCTCGATGGCCATGATGATCACCGCCGGCCTCGGCCTCGACCCGTGGGACGTGTTCCATCAGGGCGTCGCCGGCCGCACGCCACTCAGTTTCGGCGCCGTGACCGCGTTGACCGGCGTTGTGGTGCTCGCACTCTGGATTCCGATCCGCCAGAAACCAGGATTCGGCACGGTCGCCAACGTGGTGGTCGTCGCGGTGTCGGTGGACACGTCGCTGGCGTGGCTCGAACCTGCCGACTCTCTCGCCGTGCGGATCGCGGTGATGCTCGGTGGTGTCGTCCTCAACGCGCTCGCCACCGTGCTGTACATCGGTGCGGGGATGGGCCCGGGCCCGCGGGACGGCCTCATGACCGGGCTGGTCGCGCGGACCGGGCTGTCGGTGCGGGTGATCCGGACGTCGATCGAGGTGACCGTGCTGGCCACCGGCTGGGTGCTCGGTGGCACCGTCGGGGTGGGCACCGTCGTCTACGCGCTGGGCATCGGCCCGCTCATCCAGTTGATGATGCGTGTCGGCGGCATCTACCCGACCGCGCGGAAGGCGAGCAGTGCGGGACCGGACACCGGGATCGTGGCGTCGCCGGAGATCGGGCCGCCCGGTTCCGGTGCACCGTCCGGTGAGGCCGAGTCGAACTCGGCGAGCACCGTCCCGTAGAACCATTCGGGACACCCCAGGGTGATCGCGGCAGGCCCGCCCGAGTGGAAGACGAGAAGCCAGCTGTCGTCGGTGAGCTGGTGCCCGTCCTCGGTGTGGGAGCGGATGTCGGAACCGTCGATCCACGCCTGGAGGGTGCGCCGGGAGTCGTCGTGCCACGCCGAATCGTCCATCTCCGCGCCGTCCGCGCCGAACCACACCAGGTCGGGATGGCCGGTGGGTGTGCGCCTGCCCTCGAAGAATTCCGGCTGACGCAGGGCGGGGGAGGCGCGCCGGAGATCGAGGGCGCGGGTGACGAACGCGACGAGCGCCGGATCCCCGGCGCTCCAGTCGAGGGGCCAGGAATCTTCGCGCGGAGTGCCGTCGGGAACGCAGTACGCGTTGTTGTTGCCGCCCAGGGTGTGACCGAATTCGTCGCCGGCGGTGAACATCGGTGTGCCGGTGGACAGCGCGAGGGTGGCCAGCAGCGCGCGGACGTGCCGGGACCGCGCCTCGGTGACCGCCGGGTCGTCGGTGGGGCCTTCGACGCCGTGGTCGACGGAGTCGTTGAAATCGGCGCCGTCCCGATTGTCCTCGCCGTTGGCTTCGTTGCGTTTGCGGGTGTACGACACGAGGTCCGCTGCGGTGAACCCGTCGTGGGCGGTGACGAAATTGACGGAAGCCCAGGGGCGCCGGGTGCCGAAGACGTCCTCCGAGCCCGCCACCCGGGAGGCGAGTTCGCGTACCCCGGTGCCGCCGTTCCAGAACTGCCGAACGGTGTTGCGGTACTTGTCGTTCCACTCGGACCACTGCGAGCCGAAGTGCCCGACCCGGTATCCGTCGGGTGTGGCGTCCCACGGTTCGGCGATCAGTTTGCAGCGCGAGAGAACGGGATCCGCGGTGATCGCGGAGAAGATCGCAGCGCGGGAATCGAATCGGCCGCCGCCGGGCCGGCCGAGCGCGGACGCGAGGTCGAACCGGAAACCGTCGACACCCATCTCGTGCGCCCAGTAACGCAGGCTGTCACCGATCATCCGGACGACGACGGGCGACTGCGCGTCGACGG
The DNA here is from genome assembly GCF_042673295.1 of Rhodococcus sp. NPDC057014. NCBI lineage: Bacteria > Bacillati > Actinomycetota > Actinomycetes > Mycobacteriales > Nocardiaceae > Rhodococcus > Rhodococcus sp. NPDC057014. Next base: position 5,845 of record NZ_JBHUSF010000017.1, on the reverse strand, counting down.
TGTTCCCGCAACCGGTGAGATCGATGTCGCGGCCCTCAGCGTCGAGGAGGTAGTAGCCGGGCGCGTCGAGGCCGCGCCAGCTGAGGCTGATGCCGTCGACGCTCTGTTCGCAGGTGTGGTTGTAGACCACGTCCAGAACGACCTCGATCCCCGCGGCGTGGAGCGCGTCGACCATGGTGTGGAACTCGGCGATCTCCTCGCCGGGCACCACCGCGTACCCCGGGTGGGGGGCGAAGAACGCTGCGGTGGAGTATCCCCAGTGATTGCGCATCCCCCGCGAGCGGACGGTGGCCTCGGAGACGTACGCCTGCACCGGGAGCAGTTCGACCGCGGTCACGCCGAGGCGCACGAGATGACCGACGACGGCCGGTTCGGCGAGACCCAGATACGTTCCGCGGTACCGCGGCGGCACGTCGGGGTGCCGTGCGGTGAACGACCCCACGTGGAGTTCGTAGACAACGGTTTCCTCCCACGGCCTTTCGATGCGTGGTCCGCTCGTGCGGGCGTGGTCGGCCGTCACCACCGACAGTGGTGTGTGGCCGAGGCTGTCGATGAGCGACGGGCCGCCGAACGGGTCGCCGTCGTGGGAGAGCAGCGCCTCGTGGTCGCCGAGTTCGCCGGTGATGCGTGTGGCCCACGGATCCAGAAGTAGTTTGGCGGGGTTGAGGCGAACGCCGCACGCGGGATCCCAGCGACCGTGCGCGCGGTAGCCGTAGCGCTGCCCAGCACCGACACCCTCGACGACGCCGTGCCAGATGCCGTACGTCCGCTGGACCAGGTCGATCCGGGTCTCGTCGCCCCCCTCCGAAATCAGGCACACCTGTACCAGTTCGGCGTCGGGGGCGTGGACGGCGAACTGCGTTCCGGTGCCACGCACTTTCGCTCCCAGGGGAAACGGCGACCCGGGCAGCCGCAGACTCGGCGGGAGGGACGACATCTCGCCGGGGTACGGATCGATGTGAGGCGACACGCAACTGATCCTGCCGTGAATGCCCGGAAGATGTGCGGGAAGATGGGTCCGTGCATGAACCTGATCCTGATCTCCTCATCGAATTCGACGACGTTCTCCTCCGCCGCGGGGGCAACACTCTGGTGGGCCCGGTCACCTGGAAGGTGGAACTCGACGAACGATGGGTCGTCCTCGGGCCGAACGGGGCAGGGAAGACGTCGTTGCTCCGCATCGCGGCCGCCGAACTGCATCCCACGAGCGGAAGCGCCTACCTCCTCGGTGAGCGGCTCGGCCGCGTCGACATCAACGAACTGCGGCCGCGGATCGGACTGTCCTCCTCGGCCCTCGCGAACCGGGTGCCGTCCGAGGAGGTCGTGAGCGATCTCGTCGTCTCCGCCGGCTACGCGGTGCTCGGGCGGTGGCGTGAGCGCTACGACGACATGGACACCGACCGTGCCGTCGAGATGCTCGAGAGCCTCGGCGCCGAACATCTCGCCAAGCGGACCTACGGCACGCTGTCCGAGGGTGAGCGCAAGCGCGTCCTCATCGCCCGTGCGCTGATGACCGACCCGGAACTGCTGCTGCTCGACGAGCCCGCCGCCGGGCTCGACCTCGGTGGGCGCGAGGAACTCGTCGCGCGTCTTACCGACCTCGCCGCCGACCCCGACGCCCCCGCGACGGTCCTCATCACCCACCACGTCGAGGAGATCCCGCCGGGATTCACCCACGCCATGCTCCTCAAGGAGGGGGCGGTGGTCTCGCAGGGTCTCCTGGACCAGGTCATCACGGCCGAGAACCTCAGCGAGGCGTTCAGCCAGTCCATCAGCCTGGACAAGGTGGACGGCCGGTTCTTCGCGCGGCGGACCCGCGCCCCCGGCGCGCACCGGAGAGGCTGAGGACCGGACTGGTCGGCGCGACCCGCGCAGGGGACCGACTGCGACGCGCGTCACCCGGCGGCGTAGGTTCCGAGGCATGGTCTCGAAGCAAGAGCAGACGCCCCGCGACAGTACCGACGTGGCGCCCAAGGACGCGTCCACCGTCATTCTCATCCGTGACGCCGCGGCAGGTGCCGCGGCGTCCGGCATCGAGGTGTTCCTCCTCCGGCGGGTGAAGGGGATGGCGTTCGCCGGCGGCATGACGGTGTTCCCCGGCGGCGGCGTCGATCCGTCCGACGCCGAGGCCGAGGTCGACTGGGCGGGCCCGTCCGTCGACTGGTGGGCCGGGCGGTTCTCCACCGACGCGGCGCACGCGAAGGCGCTCGTGTGCGCGGCGGTGCGCGAGACGTTCGAGGAGTGCGGCGTGCTCCTCGCGGGACCGAGCGCGGACACGGTCGTGGCGGACACGTCGCGGTACGCGCAGGCCCGTACGCAGCTCGAGTCGCGCGAACTGTCGTTCAGCGACTTCCTGAAACGCGAGAGCCTCGTCCTGCGGGCCGATCTGCTGCGGCCCTGGGCCAACTGGATCACCCCGGTCGGTGAGGGCCGCCGTTACGACACGAGGTTCTTCGTGGCCGCCGCGCCGCAGGGCCAGATCGCGGACGGCGCGACGTCCGAGGCCGAGGAGGTGCAGTGGCAGAGTCCGGCCGCGGCGCTCGCGCACTGGCAGGGCGGCGGAAGCATCCTGCTGCCTCCGACGTGGAGTCAGCTCACGGCGCTCAGCGCGTTCGGCTCGGTCGCGGACGTGCTGGCCGCGGAGCCGGAGATTCCGGTGATCCTGCCGACGCTGATCACCGGCGAGGAGCAGCTTCGCGTCGAGTTCCCGGGACAGGACGGCTACTACGAAGCCGGTCCGCATCCGTGGGCGTCGCGCGGCTGATCGCGACGGGACGGGCCGCGAAACCGGGTCGGAGGCAGACAAGTAGCCTTTTGCCTCATGGCTGAGTTTGTCACCCTCGAGGTATCCGAAGGCATCGGCACGATCCGGCTCGCGCGCCCCCCGATGAATGCGCTGAACCGTCAGGTTCAGCAGGAGTTGCGGGCCGCGGCGCGGGCGGCGACCGTCGACTCCGACGTGAAGGCCGTCATCGTCTACGGCGGCGAGAAGGTCTTCGCTGCGGGCGCGGACGTGAAGGAAATGTCCGAGATGGAGTTCGGGCAGATGTCCGACGTGATCGGCGACCTGCAGTCCGACCTCGCGGCGGTCTCCGAGATCCCGAAGCCGACCGTCGCCGCCATCACGGGGTACGCGCTCGGCGGCGGCCTGGAGGTCGCGCTGTCTGCGGATCGGCGCATCGTGGGAGACAACGCCAAGCTCGGCGTGCCGGAGATCCTGCTCGGCATCATTCCCGGAGGCGGCGGCACCCAGCGCCTCGCCCGGCTGATCGGACCATCCAAGGCCAAGGATCTGCTGTTCACCGGCCGGTTCGTCGACGCCGAGGAGGCGCTGGCGATCGGCCTGGTCGACGAGGTCGTGGCACCGGACGACGTGTACGAGGCGGCGCGCACCTGGGCATCGCAGTTCACGAAGGGCGCGGGCCGCGCACTGGCCGCGGCCAAGGCTGCCGTCGACCGCGGGCTGGACGTCGACCTGGGCACCGGCCTGGCGGTGGAGCGTCAGCTGTTCACCGCGCTGTTCGCCACCCGGGACCGGAAGATCGGGATGGAATCGTTCATCGAGAACGGCCCGGGTAAGGCTCAGTTCACGGGCGAGTAGTCTGAAGCCCGAAACTAGAACCTGTTCACTCTTACCAGCGAGTAGGATTTGCCGCATGACTGCAAGCGCCCATGACGACCCAGCTCCTCATCCGCACGCCACCGCCGAAGAGGTCGAGGCTGCGCTGAAGGACACCAAACTGGCCCAGGTGCTCTACCACGACTGGGAAGCCGAGACGTACGACGAGAAGTGGTCGATCTCGTACGACGAGCGGTGCATCGACTACGCGCGCGGACGTTTCGACGCCGTTGCGGGCGATCAGCCGCTGCCCTACGAGCGGGCGCTCGAACTGGGCTGCGGCACCGGATTCTTCCTCCTCAACCTGATGCAGGGCGGGGTCGCGAAGACCGGTTCGGTCACGGACCTGTCGCCCGGCATGGTGAAGGTCGCGCTCCGCAACGCCGAGGGCCTCGGTTTGTCCGTCGACGGCCGCGTCGCCGACGCCGAGACCATCCCGTACGAGGACGACACGTTCGACCTCGTCGTGGGACACGCGGTCCTGCACCACATCCCGGACGTCGAGCAGTCGCTGCGCGAGGTTCTGCGCGTCCTCAAGCCGGGCGGTCGCTTCGTGTTCGCCGGCGAGCCGACCACGATCGGGAACTTCTACGCCCGCTGGCTCGGCCGCGCGACGTGGGAGGCCACCACCCGGATCACCAAGCTGCCGTTCCTCGCCGACTGGCGTCGCCCGCAGGCGGAACTGGACGAGTCCTCCCGCGCCGCCGCGCTCGAGGCCGTCGTCGACCTCCACACGTTCGATCCGAGCGACCTCGAGAAGATCGCGAAATCGGCAGGCGCCGACCAGGTGCACGCGGCCACCGAGGAATTCGCCGCCGCTCTGCTCGGCTGGCCGGTCCGCACGTTCGAGGCCGCGGTGCCCCCGGAGAAGCTGGGCTGGGGCTGGGGACGTTTCGCGTTCACCGGATGGAAGACGCTCAGCTGGGTCGACGAGAAGCTTCTCCGGCACGTGGTGCCGCGGGGCTTCTTCTACAACGTCATGATCACCGGCGTGAAGCCCGGCAACTGAATTGGGCTATGCGTTCACTCCCGGGGACGTGGAGTTCCTGCAGAGTGCGGACGGGGCAGGCGCTCTCGCGGAAGTGGACGCGCTCGCCCTGACCGCGTCGACGCGCCTGGCCGACATCGGCCGGGCGCGTACGCGTTTCGGCGCGCGCGTGGCGTTGCTGGTGGAGACCGTCCTGCTGCGGCGGAAGGCGGCCGCCAAACTGCCCGGCACCGAAACCTGGTTCTTCACCGACGACGCACTGCAACAGGCGACCCCGCGTGCGGTCGCCGCGCACCGGGCGACGCGGCTGACGGACCGGAACGTCCACGACGTCACCTGTTCCATCGGTGCGGAACTCGACGCGGTGGTCGGGACGGCGGCGACGGTGATCGGCAGCGACCTCGACCCCGTCCGGCTCCTGATGGCGCGGCACAACGTTCCCGGCGCGACGGTGGTGCGCGCCGACGCGCTCGTCCCGTGCACCCGCGGCACCGTCGTCCTCGCGGATCCGGCGCGACGGTCCGGCGGCAGGCGCACGCACGATCCCGCCGCGCTGGAACCGCCGCTGCCCGATCTGATCGATGCGTACCGCGGACGCGATCTGGCCGTGAAGTGCGCCCCCGGACTCGATTTCGACCGGCTCGGCTGGGACGGCGAGGTGGAGGTGGTGTCCCTCGACGGCGGTGTGCGCGAGGCCTGCCTGTGGTCGCCGGGGCTGTCCGGCGACGGTGTCACGCGGCGGGCGAGTGTGCTCGGCTCCGACGGATCCGCCTGGACGGTCACGGACGCCGAGGACGACGACATCCCCGAACGCGCTCCGGGGGAATGGATCGTCGACCCGGACGGCGCCGTCGTGCGTGCGGGACTGGTGCGGCACTACGCCGCCAGGCACGGGCTGTGGCAGCTCGATCCCCGGATCGCCTATCTCACCGGCGATTCCGTTCCTGACGGTGTGCGGGGCTTTCGCATCCTCGACCAGGTGAAGTATTCGGAGAAATCGCTGCGGCAGGAACTGGCCCGTCACGATTGCGGTGCGGCGGAAATCCTGGTGCGCGGCGTCGACGTCGACCCCGCGGTGCTGCGGCCCAAGCTGAAGCTGCGTGGAAGCCGTTCGCTCAGTGTGGTGATCACGCGGATCGGCCGGTCCGGTGTCGCTTTCATTTGCGCTTCGCGCCCGTGAGTACTTCTCAACCGCCCGCGGGTGAGCAGTTCACACGGGTCAGCGGAGGGCGAACCGT
>NZ_JBHUSF010000016.1:0-62331 GCF_042673295.1 Rhodococcus sp. NPDC057014 | reverse complement strand
GTGAACGCCTGGCCGGCGATCGTCACCGTGTCGCCGGCGGATACCCCGAGCGAGCGCGCGGCGACGTCCCCGACGATCACCGTTCCCGGCGCGGACGGTGCGCGGTCGCCCACACCGCCGTCCGCGCCGACGAGCGCCGCGCTCGTCGCCGCACCTCCCGCTGCCGACACCGAGCCTCGTCCCACCCCGATCGGGTGCACCGAGTCGGCGCTCCGCCGCCAGACGGCCACCTGCTCGGATGTCAGCGCGGACTCGTCGAACGAGGGACCGTCCTCGGAGGCGGCGAAGACCACCGACTGGGCGTCGATACGTTCCACGACGGACACGTTCTGGTGGCGCAATCCGGCGGTGAGACCGCTGAGAAACGTGACGAGCAGCGCAATCAGCACCACGACGACGGATATCAGCGCGAAGCGACCTCGCGCGGCACGCAGGTCTCTCGATGCGACGAACACAGATGGTCCTCTCCGGATCACGACCGGCGCCGCAGTCGATGCGGGCCGGGGCGGCGCTCACGGCCTCCGAACTCACCGTGCCCGCGGAACGGCACGGTTCCATCGCACGTGGGATGGAATTCTCGGCGGTCGAAGGTCGGGTGCGGGTTCCGACTTTCGATGGATGCCGGGTGCGCTCACGTCGATAAGCTGGACGGGGTGCACCGCTCCCCTCTCACGCCCGTGTTCGCGGGACTCCAACTCGGACTGCATGCGCTGACCGCGGCGCTCACTGCAGTCGTGATCTTGCGTGCCGTCCTCCTGGACGCGCCGAACGCGCCGGCGATCGTGGTGCTGTCGGTGGCGTTTCTGGCGGTGTACGCGGCGGGGGCGACGCGACGGCTGCGCGGGGGTTGGTGGCTCGCGGCGCTGACGGCGCTGTGGGTGGCGCTGATGGTCCTCGCCCCCGACGCCGCCTATCTCGCGTTCGGACTGTTCTTTCTATACCTGCATCTGCTGCCGCGACGATGGGGTGTCGTGACGGTCGCGGCGGCGACCGTCGTGGCGGTCGCGGGCACCGGACTGCACCGCGGCTGGAGCGTCGCGGGTGTCGTCGGTCCGGTGATCGGGGCGTGCGTCGCGGTGGCGATCGGCCTCGGCTACCGGGCGTTGTACCGGGAGGCCGTCGAACGCGATCGCCTCATCGACGAATTGACCCGGACCCGAGCCGAACTCGCCGAGCAGGAACGTGCCGCCGGTTCCCTGGCCGAGCGTGAGCGGCTCGCACGCGAGATCCACGACACCGTCGCGCAGGATCTGTCGAGCATTCAGATGCTGCTCCACGCCGTGGAACGCGCGGACCCCGGCCACCCCGCCCGGGACCGTATCCGGTTGGCGCGGGAGACGGCCGCGGACAGCCTCGCCGAAACCCGTCAGCTCATCGGCGATCTCACACCCGCCGTCCTCGACGGGCAGTCGCTCGCGGACGCACTCGCACGGATCTGCACGCAGGCGAGGAGCGACACCTTCGACACGATTGCCGTCGTCGTGGGGGATCCGGTGCGGTTGCCGATGCCCGTCGAGGCGGCGTTGGTGCGGATCGCGCAGGGTGCGGTGTCGAACGTGGTCCGGCACGCGCAATCGTCCCGGATGGCGGTCACGCTCACCTACTACGAGGATGCGGTCCGGTTGGACGTCGTCGACGACGGCATCGGCTTCGATGTCGCACTTCTCGACCGTGAACCGTCGACAGCGTTCGGGCTGAATTCGATTCGCCGTCGCGTCGAGCTACTCGACGGGTCGATGTCGGTGGAGTCGGAACCGGGACTGACCGCGGTCGCGGTGTCGTTCCCGCTCGGGGCCGGCGCATGATCCGACTGCTGCTCGCCGACGACCACGCGATCGTGCGCGCGGGCCTACGCGCCCTGCTCGAACACGAGGACGACATCGAGGTGGTCGGCGAGGCGGCCACCGCCGACGACGCCGTGGCGTTGTGCGCGACGACCCCGGTCGACCTCGTCCTCATGGACCTGCGGTTCGGCGCCGGCACGTCGGGGGTGGACGCCACCCGGAACCTGCGGTCCCTGCCGAACCCGCCGCACGTGCTGGTCGTCACGAACTATGACACGGATGCGGACATCCTCGACGCGATCGCCGCCGGCGCGGCCGGGTATCTCCTGAAGGACACTCCCCCTCCCGAACTCCTCGCCGCCGTGCGGGCCGCGTCGGCCGGAGACAGCGTGCTCTCCCCGGCCGTGGCGTCGAAACTGATGACGCGCGTCCGCCGACCGGCCACCAGCCTCAGCGCGCGGGAGATCCAGGTGCTGACGTTGGTGGCTGCGGGGCGGTCCAATCGGGAGATCGGGAAGGAACTGTTCCTCTCGGAGACGACCGTGAAGTCCCATCTCGTTCACATCTTCGGCAAACTGGGCGTCAAGTCTCGGACCTCCGCAATAGCCCGCGCCCGCGAGCTCGGCACCCTCCCCAGGTGAGCGGCAAAGCGTCCGGACGCACACTTTGCCGCTCACATGTGTTTACGCTGGGAAAATGGACCCACCGGTCGTCCAGTACATCCAGCGGGACGGACACGCGCTGGCGTATCAGGTGGTGGGCGGCGGCGCGCTGGACGTCGTGTGGCTGTTCGAGATCAACATGCATCTCGACCTCATGTGGACCGACCCGCAGATCCACTACCTGATGGAACGCGGCAGCACGTTCGCCCGCACCGCGTATTTCCAGCAGCGGGGGCTGGGACTGTCCGAACCGGTCGACCACCTGCCGACACTCGAGGAGCAGGCCGACGACATCGTCGCGGTGATGGACGAGATCGGGATGCGGGAGGCACTGCTGGTGGGTGTGGCCAGCGCGAGCGGTGCCGTGGCACTCGTGGCGGCGCGGTCGCCGGAGCGGGTCACGGGGGTGGTGCTGATCCAGCCGTTCGCCGAGCGGCTGATCGGCGGCGACCACGACCCGGACGGCTGGACGGCCGCCGAGCGGGACCAGTTCGTCTCCCGATGGCGCGCGGCCACGGAGTCGTGGGGGTCGGGCGCGTCCGTGCCGCTGTGGGATCCCCGCGAGGATTCCCCGTTCAACCGGCGGCTGATGGCGATGCTCGAGCGGAACTCCGCGTCGCCGGCCGTCGCGCGCGCCCACATGGAGTGGATCTTCCGCCTCGACTACTCGGACATTCTGCCGTCGATCCAGTGCCCGGCCCGGATCGTGATCGTCGCGGGCAGTCCCGTTCCCGCAGCTGTCGCGCAGTACGTCGCCGATCACATTCCCCGCGGCACCTTCCACCTGCTGCCGCCTGCACCGGCCGGCGCATCGCTCGGTGAGGCGTGGGTGCCGATCATCGATCACGTCGAGCAACTCGCGACGGGTGGGCATCCGACACCGGACGCCGGCCGGTTCGTCGCGTCCGTGCTGTTCACCGACGTCGTCGGATCGACGGAGGTGCTCGCCCGGATCGGCGACGCCGCCTACCGGGGACTCCGCGCCACCCATGAACGGCAGGTCCGTGACGCGGTGGAGAACGCGGGCGGACGTCTCCTCAACGTGGCGGGCGACGGCACGTTCAGCATCTTCGACGGCCCCGCCGCGGCGGTCCGGTGCGCGCGGACCGTCGTCGACGACGCGTGTGCGCTCGGCCTCGAGGTGCGGGCCGGCGTGCACACCGGACAGGTCGAGCGGAACGGACCCGACGTCAGCGGGATGACCGTTCACGTCGGCGCGCGCATCGGTTCGGCGGCCGGAGCCGGGGAGGTGCTGGTGTCGCGGACCGTGCGCGACCTCGTGGTGGGGTCGGGGCTGCGTTTCACCGATGTCGGCGAACGCGAACTGAAGGGCGTGCCGGGCCGGTGGCCCTTGTACTCCCTCACCGACGCGGACCACGCGCCACGGACCGTCCCGCGACTCGCACCGAAGCTGAGCATGATCGACCAGGCCATCCTGCGGACCGCGAAGCGGGCACCGCAGGCGCTGCGCGCACTCGTCGGCGTGGCCTATGCGAGGCAGCGCAAGCTGTCCCGCTGATCCGGCGAAGTGTCTCCTTTCGAGGACTACACGCGATGTGCTCGCGGCCATAGCGTTTCACTCACTGTTGCCCCCGTCACACAGGAGTGATCATGAGCAGGCTGAAGTTCGGAACGTTTCTGGCGCCGATCCACACACCGGGTCAGAATCCGACGCTGTTGTTGCAGCGCGACCTCGAGTTGGTTCAGTTGCTCGAGAGGCTGGGCTACGACGAGGCCTGGTTCGGGGAACATCACTCCGCGGGTTCCGAAATCTACGCGTCCCCGGAGATCATGATCGCCGCCGCCGGCGAACGGACCAGTCGCATCAAGTTGGGGACGGGGGTGACGTCGGTGTCGTACCACAATCCGCTGTGGGCGGCGGAGCGGATGGTGATGCTCGACCACCTGACCCACGGTCGCGTCCTGTTCGGCCTCGGCCCCGGATCCTTGCCGACCGATGCGGCGATGCTCGGTCTGTCGCAGATCGACACGCGCGAACTGCTCGCGGAGAACACCGACATCATCATGCGTCTGCTGCGGGGTGAGACGGTGAGTGCGAAGACGCGGACCCACACGCTCGTCGACGCGTGCATTCAGATGGCGCCGTACTCCTCTCCCCTGTTCGACGTCGTCGTCGCCGCGATCGCCTCCCCGACGGGAGCGCGGCTGGCCGGCCATCACGGTATCGGGCTGCTGTCGATCGCCGCGACTCTGACGGCGGACGGATTCAGTGCTCTGCAACATCATTGGGGAATGCTCGAGGAATTCGCGACGCTCGCGGGCCGGAGCGAGGACGTCGATCGCTCCAAGTGGCGGCTGGTGGGTCCCTTCCACATCGCGGAGACCCGGGAGCAGGCCTACCGCGACGTCGAGCACGGCATCGAACACTGGTTCAAGTACCTGCAGCACGTTGCCGCGTTCCCGCAGATGGCGGTCGAGGGTGAGAACAAGCGCGAGATGATCGACTTCATCAACAATTCGGGCATCGGCGTCATCGGCACGGCCGAGGAGGCCCGCGCACAGGTCCAGCGGCTCGTCGATCAGTCGGGCGGTTTCGGCACTCTCCTTCTGCAGGGCCATGATTGGGCCAACCCGCAGGCCACCGCGCGGTCGTACGAGTTGTTCGCCCAGGACGTCATGCCGTTCTTCCAGGGTCAGGCGCAGCCACTGCTCGACGCGGACGAGCGGGCCCGCCGTGTGCGGGAGGGGCAGGCGGACGAGCACAGGAAGGCCGTCGCGCACATGACGAAGAAGTACGAAGCCGAGCTGGGGCGGGTGTAGTGCGATGGCCGAGATCAGCATTCAGAAGCAGTTCCCCGTCGGCGCCGACACGATCTGGGCCCGCGTCGGCGACCCGGGATCGGTCGCCGAATGGATTCCGTCGGTGGCGGCAGCCCGGATGGAGCAGGGGATCCGCCACATCGTCTTCGCCGACGGTCAGCCCGCCCGTGAGCGGATCGCCGAGCACAGTGACGGCGAACGCCGGTACACCTACGAGTACATCGACGGCCCATTGCCGTTGACGCACTACCGGTCCACCATCTCCGTGCTCGGCACGTCCGCGGAGTCCTGCACCGTGGAGTGGGCCGCGACGTTCGCCGCCGACTCGGCGGAGGTCGAGTCGGAGTGGCGACGGCGATCGAGTCGATCTACCGCGCTGCGCTCGAGGAGTTGTCGATCCTCGTCTCGAATCCGTCCGTCCGCGGATAGACCTCGTTCGGAGTCCGCCTTCCGTCCGGCGGACTCCGAACATTCAGCACCGAAGAAGGTACCGATGCGAACCCCCACCTCCCCGCACATCACCGCCACCACCCCCGAAGACATCGCGGACGCCTACCGCACCGTGCTCGGTAAATTCTGCACCGGCGTCGTCGCCGTCACCGCGCTCGACGACACCGGCGATCCCGTCGGACTGACCGTCGGCTCCTTCAGCTCCGTCTCCCTCGACCCCGCCCTCGTCGCGTTCTTCGTCGGCCGGGGTTCGACGACCTTCCCCAAGGTGGCCGCGTCCGGCCGGTTCTGCGCCAACATCCTCGCCGCCGACCAGCACGAACTGGGCCGCACGTTCGCCCGCAGCGGCGCCGACAAGTTCCGCGGAATCGACTGGACCCCCGCCACCACGGGATCTCCCCGCCTCGCCGGCGCGCACGCCTGGGTCGACTGTCACATCGACCTCGTCCAACCCGTCGGCGACCACGACCTCGTCGTCGGCCGCGTCGTCGAACTCGGCGCCACCGACACCCCCGACCCGCTGCTGTTCTACACGTCCACGTTCCACCAGCTCACCACCGCGAGCCCGGCATGACTGCGGTGGACCCGACCACGTGCGTCGTCCGCTGCGCCGACGCCGTCGTCCCCACCGATCACGGCGCGTTCACCGCGATCGCCTACCGCTCGGCCACCGGGATCGAGCACCTGGCCATGGTGTTCGGCGACCCGACCGTCGGCACCGCCCTGACCCGCGTCCACAGCGAGTGCCTCACCGGCGACGTCCTGGGGTCGCGGCGCTGCGACTGCGGTCCGCAACTGTCCGCCGCGCTGGAGCGCATCGCCGACGCCGGCGCCGGGGTGCTGCTGTACCTGCGGGGGCACGAGGGCCGCGGCATCGGGCTGGCCGCGAAGATCGCCGCCTACCAACTCCAGGACCGGTTGGGCCTCGACACCGTCGACGCCAACCTGCGACTCGGGTTGCCCGTCGACGCCCGCGACTACGCCGACGCCGCGGCCATCCTCCGCGACCTGCGCATCGACCGGATCGATCTGCTCAGCAACAACCCGGCCAAGGCCGCCGGGCTTGCCGCGGCCGGCGTCACCGTCGCGGGCACCACGCCGCTCGAGATCGCGGCGAACGATCACAACGCCCGGTACCTGGCAACGAAGCGGGATCGGCTCGGCCACAACCTCACCCACGCACCTCTCGTCGGCCGCCGCTGACACGTCAGGAGAAACCATGGAACGCACCCCGCTGAGTCACGTATTCGAGAAGATGTCGGTGATGCACTCGACCGCGCACTGGGCGGAGACATTCGACGACCTCACCGAGGTCCTCGGCCCGGCCGCGTTCAGCGACGGGAGTGCGTGGGCGAAGTTCACGACCCTGTGCCTGTCCGACGAGACGGACGTACCGCCCTGGTGCCTGCTGGGGAAGACGCACGACGTCGCCGCGGCCGCGACGCTCGCGCGCGACGCGGGATGGGATGTGGGTGAACCGACCGTCGGCGATCACGAATGCCGGGTGGTGCTTCGATCACCCCACGGGCTGACCGTCATCGCCTATTCGCCGCTCACACCGTAGGTCGCCGGCCTCGCCGGAGCACGCACGCGGTCAGCGACGCCCGGTTCTTCAGGCCGGTGGACTCGAAGATTCGGCTCACATACTTCTTGACGGTGAATTCGGACAGCGAGAGCACCTCGGCGATCTCGTTGTTGCTGAGGCCGTCGCTCACCAACTCGGCCACCTGCATCTGGCGCGGGGTCAGACTGCCCAGCGGATCGACGGGGCCGTCGTCCCCCGACAGCTGCATCGACCGGCCCTGGGCGCGGAGTTGCCGGGCGAGAACCTGCACTGCCAGTGACTCGCTCGCATCCCAGCTTCGTTCACGGTCGAACATCCCGACCAGCGCTTCCCCGTCCGCGAACCGGAGGTGCAGCGCCGACGCCGTTCCCATTCCGTGTGGGTGCAGGTAGTCCTCGACGTAGGAGCGTTGCGGTGCGGGCAGCGTATGCAGGTGGTCCAGGGAGATGAACCCGGTATCGGTCAGCGAGCGGCGCGCCTCGGGGAGCGCGAAGATGTCCTTGTCCCGCCAGCGGGCGTGATACTCGTGGAGCAGCGGGGGGGCGGCACCCGTCAGCAGCGGTGCGGGGTCGGCGAAGATGTCGGCGTATGTCGGTCCGAAGAAGAACGTGACGTCGCGGACCCGGAACACCGTCGCGATGGATTCCACGACGGTCCGCTTGTAGTCGGCGGGGTCGTCGACGTCGCAGCACGATTCGAGAACCTCGAGGATGCCGTGCATCTGCGAGCGGGACAGCACGTCTTTCCAGGATTCGGTACCCATGTTCGCCTCCGATCCCCAGGTGAGTGGCAAAGCGTGCCCGACCACACTTTGCCACTCACGTCACCTCAGGCTGCCACAGTGGACCGGCGGGCCGCCGACTGCTGGACGTCCGGCGACGAGTACTTCCGCACGATCGCGACGAGGCAGAGCAGCCCGACGGTTCCGGCGCCGGCGAGGAAGGCCCCGACCCGCCACGCGTTGGAGGCGTCGCCGTTGATGAGCAGCACCATGACCATCGGCGAGAAGCCACCGATGATGGCGGAGATCTGATAGCCGAGGGAGGCTCCGGAGAATCGGATCTCGGGCGGGAACAGTTCCGCGAACAGCGTTCCCTGCGTTCCGGTCTGGAACGACATCACGATCACGGCGCCGAAGACGGCCAGCGCGAACGGCCACAGCTCGCCCTGGCTCGAGTGCCCGATCATCAGCCACATCGGAATTCCCCACAGCAGCATCCCGGCGGTGCCGATGCCGAAGACCAGCTTCCGGCCGTAGAGGTCGGAGAGGTATCCGGCGAACGGGACCAGCGGAATCATCAGGACGCAGGCGGCGAGGATGAACCCGAGGACGGTGGAACGTTCGATCCCCAGATACGTGGTGGCGAACTGCACGGACCCGGTGATCATCGTGTAGAAGAAGATGACGCCGATGGCGTTCGCTCCGGCGGCGGTGAGGACGGTGCCGGGGTTCTTGCGCAGCACCTGCAGGATCGGCGACTTCCGTGCCGCCGGCGCCTCGGCCAGCTTCTTCGACAGCTCCTGGAACTCGGGTGTCTCCTCCAGGTAGCGGTGGATGAGGAACGCGACCGGGAGCATCACGAGGCTGATCCAGAACGGGATGCGCCACGCCCAGGCGAGGAACGATTCGGAGTCGAATGCCGCTGTGATGACGAGGAAGACGACGTTTCCGAGGACGACGCCGATGGGCACGCCGAGTTGCGCGAAGCTGCCGTAGAACCCGCGACGTCCCGCGGGCGCGTTCTCGGTGGCGAGGAGGACGGCGCCGCCCCACTGCGCCCCCACCGCGAGGCCCTGGCAGATCCGCAGGGTCACGAGAATCGTGGGTGCGAGCCAGACGAGCTGGGTGTTGGGCACGAGACCGATCAGCGAGGTGGCGACGGCCATCATCACGATGGCGGCGACGAGAACGGGTTTGCGACCCACCTTGTCACCGAAGTGGCCGGCGAGCACGCCGCCGACGGGCCGGGCGATGAACCCGACCGCCACGGTGGCGAATGAATTGAGTGCGGCGACGACCTGACTGTCGGTCGCGAAGAAAGTGGTGTTGAAGACGAGGGCGGCCGCGGTGGCGTAGATGAAGAAGTCGTACCACTCGAGCGACGTCGAGATGGCGGCGGCGAAGGACGCGCGGGCCGCGCGCGGCTTCGGCGGGACCGCATGCGAGGCGGTGGGCATGGGGGTCTCCTGCTCAGTCTTGGGCGATGGAACCGAACGTGTCTCGGAGGACGCGCTTGAGGATCTTGCCGCTCGGGTTCTTCGGTAGGGAGTCGGCGACGATCACGTATTTGGGCACCTTGTAGCCGGCGAGCCGGGCGCGGCAGTGCTCGACGACGTCTTTCTCGTCGAGTTCGACGCCGGCGGACGGAACCACGACGGCGGCGACCGCTTCGATCCACCGGGGGTGCGGCACCGCGAAGACGGCGGCCTCACCGACGCCGTCGAGTTCGTACAGTGTTTCCTCGACCTCGCGGGTGGCGACGTTCTCGCCGCCGGTCTTGATCATGTCCTTCTTGCGGTCGACGACCCACAGGTATCCGTCCTCGTCGAGGTAGCCGAGGTCGCCGGAGTGGAACCAGCCGCCCGCGAACGCTTCCGCGGTCTTCTCGGGTTGCCCGAGGTAGCCGACGGTGGCGTGCGGGCTGCGGTGCACGATCTCGCCGACCTCGCCCGCGGGCACCGGCTGGTTGCGGTCGTCCACAATGCGCGTCTCCACGTTGAGGGCGGGCTTCCCCGCCGAACCGCCGCGCGTCTCTTGATCTTCCGGTCCGAGGGCCGTGGCGAGCGACGCCATCTCGGTCTGCCCGTAAAAGTTCCACAACCGGATGCCCGGAAGGCGACGGTTCATCTCCCGCAGGATCTCCACCGGCAACGGCGACGCACCGTAGTAGCCCTTGCGCAGCGACCGCAGGTCGGTGTGCTCGAACTCCGGCGACTGCAGCAGCGAGATCCACACCGTCGGCGGGCAGAACAGGTTGGTCACCCGCTCGGTCTCGATGGTGCGCAGCAGCACCCGGGGGTCGGGTCCGTCGACGATGATGCTCGTCGCGCCGAGGTAGATGTCGGTGCTGAGGAAGTTGTCGAGCTGGGCGCAGTGGTACAGCGGCAGTGCGTGCACTTCCACGTCGTCACTGCTCATGCCGCCGGTGACGATGCAACTGATGTACTGCCACATCAGCGACCGGCTGGTGAGCATCGCGCCTTTCGGCCGCGATTCGGTGCCCGACGTGTACATGATGCGGACCACGTCGTCGTCCTCCACGAACACCTCGGGTGGCGAGGCGAATTCGCCGACCGTCCAGCCGGCCGTCGAGACCCACCCGTCCGGAACCCCCGCCCCGGCCAGTGGGATCGCCGCCCGCACCCGGACGCTTCCCTTCGACTCCGCGAGCGCCGTCTCGGCGACGGGTACCAGCGCGTCCTCGACGACGAACGCGTCGGCGTCGCAGTCGTCGAGGATGTACCCGATCTCCCCGCCGGTGAGCATGAAGTTGATCGGGACGAGGACCACCCCGAGCCGGGCGGTCGCGAAGTTCAGCACCGGGTACTGCCAGCAGTTGTGCGACAGCAACGCCAGCCGGTCGCCCGGCGTCAGCCCCTCGGCGTGCAGGGCCGCCGCGACCCGGTCGATCACGGCGTCGAATTCGGCGAACGTGAGCCGGACGTCACGGTGCACCACGGCGAGCTTGTCCGGGAAGCGCGCCGCGGAACGACGCGGGATGTCGCCGATGCTCTGCTGCCGGGCGCGCGTCCTGTCCTCGGTCACCCGCGGACTTCTTTCAATACCGGGGTGGCGGCGAATTCGGCGCGGGCGAGAGAGCGGCGGTGCACCTGGTCGGGACCGTCGGCGATCTGCAGGAACCGGGCCTGCGCGTAGAGCACCGGCAGGATGGTGTCCTGCGACAGGCCGGCTCCGCCGAAGATCTGCATCGCGTCGTCGACGATCCGCTTGACGGTCAGCGGGACCATCACCTTGGCGGCGGCGATGTCGTGACGTGCCGCCTTGGTGCCCTCGACGTCCATCCGCCAGGCGGCCCGCAGCACCAGCAACCGGGCGGCGTCGAGGTGGATGCGGGCGTCCGCGACGGTCGCCTGCACGACGCCCTCGTCCGCGAGGGGCTTGCCGAACGCGACGCGGGTGCGGGCGCGTTCGGTCATCAGCGCGATGGCCCGCTCGGCCATCCCGATCAGTCGCATGCAGTGGTGGATGCGCCCCGGACCGAGCCGGGCCTGCGCGACGGCGAAGCCCTTGCCGCGCGGACCGAGGAGGTTCGCCTTGGGGACGCGGACCTTGTCGAAGACGACCTCGCCGTGGCCGCCCTCGTGGCGGTCGGTGAAACCGAGCACGGTGGTGGACCGCGCGATGGTCAGGCCGGGCGTGTCCATCGGGACGAGAACGATGCTGTGCCGGTTGCCGATCGGGGCGTCGGGGTCGGTGACGCCCATGACCATGGCCACCCGGCAGTCGTCGCGCAGCGCCGCGGTGGACCACCACTTGCGTCCGGTCAGCACCCAGTTGTCGCCGTCGTCGGCGATCTCGAGGCGGACGTTGTTGGCGTCCGAACTCGCGACGTCCGGTTCGGTCATCGAGAAGCACGAGCGGAATTCGCCGTCGAGCAGCGGGGCGAGCCACTGCTGCTTCTGCTCGTCGGTGCCGTAGAGGTGCAGCAGTTCCATGTTGCCGGTGTCCGGCGGGTTGCAGTTGACCGCCTCGGGGGCGATCAGCGGGCTCCAGCCGGTGAGTTCGGCGAGCGGCGCGTATTCGAGGTTGGTCAGGCCCGCACCCTCGCGGGCGGGGAGGAAGAGGTTCCACAGGCCCTCGCGTTTGGCGGCGGCCTTCAGGTCGGCCACGATCGGCGGCGCACCCCAGTGGTCCGGTTTGGACGCGAGCTGTTCCTCGGCGATTGCCTCGGCGGGCAGCACCCGCTCCTGCAGGAACTTCGTCAGCTTCGCTTGCAGTTCCACGACTTTCGGGCTGTACTCGAATTCCACTTCCGTGGCTCCAATCTATTTCGGTGATGCCGCGGTCAGCGGCGAAGCTCGGACACGGGCGACGCCGCGGCGAGGTCGAGCGCGCGCTGCAACAGCGGGCCGACCATGTCGCCGACGTCGTCGAAACCCCCACCGACGGTGTCGCCTTGCGCGTGCCGGGCGTTGATGCCCTCGAGGATGACGGCGATCTTGAAGTCGGCGAACACCGTGTACCAGTCGATGTCGGGGATCTCGATGCCGCGCCGGCCGGCGTAGCGGTCGAGAAGTTCGGCGCGGGTGGGGAATCCGTCGAGTCGGGCGAGACCCTTGGTCACCGGGTTGTCGACCGCGCCGGGCTGGTCCCAGAAGCTCAGCATGATCCCGACGTCGGCGAGGGTGTCGCCGAGGGTGGCCATCTCCCAGTCCAGGACGGCGACGATCTTCCCGGCGTCGCCGCGGGACGCGAGCACGTTGTCGAGTTTGACGTCGCCGTGGACGATGCCCGGGAACTGCGAGGTGGGCAGCGCGCGGCGCAGCTTGTCGAGCAGCACGGCCACCTCGGGGCGATCGGCGGCGCGCGAGGCCTCCCATTGCCGGGACCACCGGTCGAGTTGGCGTTCCAGGTAGCCGTCGGGGCGTCCGAACGAGCCGAGCCCGACCGCGTCCGGGTCGACGTCGTGGAGCGCGGCGAGGGTATCGGCCAGGTCCAGCCCGAGCCGGCGGCGCTCGCCGGGGGTGAGTGCGGACGCCTGCTCGACCGTCCCGACGGGCATGCCGTCCACCAGTTCCATGAGGTAGAACGACGCGCCGAGCACGTCCGCGTCCTCGCACAGGAGCACCGCGTCGGGCACCGGAACGGCGGTTCCGGCCAGCCCCCGGATCACGGTGAACTCACGTTTCATGTCGTGGGCGCTCGGCAGGACGTGCCCGTACGGGGGACGCCGCAGCACCCAAGTCCGGTCGGCGTCGGCGACCCGGTAGGTGGGGTTGGAGCGGCCGCCGCTGATGAGCGACACGGCGAGGTCGCCGCTCACGCCGCCGTCGAGCGCGCCGTCGAGGTAGTGGGCGAGGGCCGTGAGATCGACGCCTGCCGAATCCTCCCGGTCCTCGTGGGTGTCCGCTTCGGCGTGGGACGTCGTCATCCGCTGCGTCCTTTCGAGTCCTTCGATCGTCAGCCAAACGCTCGTTCGGCCAGTTCCCATCATCAGCCGAACGAGCGTCGGAAGTCAATATCCTCATATCCTGCAGTTAGCATCCGAGAGCACCACGAATCGAAGCGCTTGCCAAGCGATCGTTCAGTTGGCATGATCTCCCGGAAGTGATGCACGTCTCATCCGCCTCGAAAGGTCAGGACACCCATGACGGACCAGTTGACCGGGACTGCCGCCACCACCGAGTGGCGGGCCGAAGACCGCGTCCGAGCGCGCCGCGCCGCGATCGCAGGCGGCGTGGGCACCCTCATCGAGTACTACGACTTCAGCCTGTACGGCTACCTCGCGATCGTGATGGCCCCACTGTTCTTCCCCAGCAGCGACCCGGCCACCGCGCTGCTGTCCGCGCTCGCCGTGTTCGGCACCGCCTACCTCATGCGTCCGCTCGGCGGCATCGTGTTCGGGCACATCGGTGACCGGTTCGGGCGGAAGAAGGCCCTCCTCGCGACGCTCGTCTGTATGGGCCTCGGCAGCATGGCGATGGGATTCCTGCCCACCCACGCGCAGGCCGGGATCTGGGCCACGGTGCTGCTCGTCGTCGTCCGGATGGTCCAGGGGTTCTCGGCCGGCGGCGAGGTCGGCGGCTCGGCCACCTTCATCTCCGAATCGGCGCCCCGTCACCTCAAGGCCACCTACGGCGCGTTCACCCCGCTCGGCTCCACGATGGGGTTCGCGATGGCCGCCGCGGTCGCGGGCACGGTGTCGGCGTTCACCACCGACGTGCAACTCGAGAGCTGGGGATGGCGGGTGCCGTTCCTGCTCGCGCTGCCGCTGACGCTGCTCTGCCTGTGGGCCCGTACCCGGGTCGAGGAAACCCACGGCGAGGACGCCGATTCCGGCCCGGCCCAGGCGCCCGTCGTCGCCGTCTTCCGGCGTCAGCCGCTCGCCCTCCTGCAGTCGGTCGGAATCAGTCTGGCGTGCAACGGAACCGCGTACATCGGCCTCACCTACATGAGCATCCATCTGATGAAGAGCCTCGGCTACGAACGCACCCCGGTCTACTGGATCGCGACCGCGGTCATCGGCGTCGTCGCACTCGCGATGCCGCTCGGCGGCATCCTCGCCGACCGCATCGGACGGTTGCGGTTCACCGTGATCAGCTTCGCCGGATTCGCGATCGTCACCTACCCCGCCATGGCCGTCATGCACCACAGCCTGTGGATCGCCGCGATCGCCTATCTGCTGATCATGGTCAACACCATCGGAGCCCAGGTCGGCTCGTACACGCTCATGCCGCTGCTGTTCGACAAGGACGTCCGCTTCACCGGTGTCGCGATGGGCTGGAACCTCGGTGTCGTCATCGCCGGTGGCACCGCCCCGTTCGTCGCCGTCTGGCTCGTGGAGAAGACCGGAAACATCCTCTCCCCCGCCGTCTTCGTGATCGTGGCGGCGGTCATCGGACTGATCTCGGTGGCCGGCGTGGCACGCCGGTCCAAGGTCGCGCAGGAGCAACTCGGCTGACGCCGAGGCGGATTCACCACCCGAGATCCACCACGAATTGGAGTAACCATGTATCCCGGCGCTCATGCTGCCACCACACCCGACAAGCCGGCCGTGATCATGGCCGGCACCGGGCAGACGGTCACCTTCGCCGAACTCGAGTCCCGCTCGGTCCGCATCGCCCGCCACCTGCACGCCGTCGGCCTGCGCCGCGGGGATCACGTCGCGGTTCTGGCCACGAACACCCCCGCCATCTTCGACATCTATTGGGCCGCCATGCGTTCCGGGCTCTACCTCACCATGGTGAACTGGCATCTCACGCCGCCGGAGATCGCGTATGTCGTCGACGATTGCGGTGCCAGGGCGCTGATCGTCGACGCCGCACTCGACGCGGTCACCGGTGAACTTCCCGCGCTCACCCCCGGTGTCGAGCACCGACTGGCGTTCGGGGGAACGATTCCCGGCTACGCCTCCCTCGACGCGGCCGCGGCCGCGGAGTCCGACGTTCCGCTGCCCGACCAGCCGCGCGGAGCGGACATGCTGTACTCCTCCGGCACCACCGGCCGCCCGAAGGGCATCAAACCGGAGTTGCCGGCACGGCAGATCCAGGACCCGGGCGACACCATGACCGGGATGAACGCGACGGTGTGGGGAGTCACGCCGGACACGGTGTACCTGTCCCCCGCCCCGCTGTACCACGCCGCACCGCTGCGCACCTGCGCGTCGGTGCAGGCCCTCGGCGGCACCGTCGTCGTGATGGACCGCTTCGACGCCGAGAAGGCGCTCGCGTACATCGAGCAGTACCGCGTCACGTACAGCCAGTGGGTGCCCACGATGTTCGTCCGCATGCTGAAGCTGCCCGCGGAGACCCGGGAGAAGTACGACGTCTCCAGCCTGCGCGTCGCCGTGCACGCCGCCGCCCCGTGCCCGGTGGACGTGAAACGGCAGATGATCGACTGGTGGGGTCCGATCCTGTCGGAGTACTACTCGTCCACCGAACTCAACGGCATGACCCTGGTGAATTCGGAGGAATGGCTCCGCAGGCCCGGCACGGTCGGCCGCGCCGCGCTCGGCGTCGCCCACATCTGCGGAGACGACGGCGCCGACCTCGCACCGTGTGAGGTGGGCACCCTCTACTTCGAGCGGGACACCGTGCCGTTCGAATATCACAACGCCCCCGAGAAGACGCGCGACGCCCAGCACCCGCAGCACCCGACGTGGACCACCACCGGCGACGTCGGCTACCTCGACGAGGACGGGTATCTGTTCCTCACCGACCGGAAGTCGTTCATGATCATCTCCGGCGGCGTCAACATCTATCCGCAGGAGATCGAGAACACCCTCACCGAGCACGCGGCCGTCCTCGACGTCGCGGTGATCGGGATCCCGGACGAAGAGATGGGCGAATCGGTGCTGGCCGTCGTCCAGACCGTTCCGGGGGTGACCGGGGACGACGCGCTGGCCGGGGAACTCCTCGACCACGTGCGGGGACGGCTCGCCCGGTTCAAGGTCCCGCGGAACCTCGTCTTCAGCGACGACCTCCCCCGCACCCCCACGGGGAAGCTCGTCAAGGGCACGCTACGAGATCGCTACGCCGCCGGGGCCCCCGCCTGAACCGTCAGCCGGCGACCGGTTCGCTCCGGCGCCGGCGGTCGAGGAGGACGGCGATCGTGAGGACGATCAGTCCCGCGACACCGAGCAGGGCGCCGACGGCGGCCGGGGCGGTGTAGCCGTATCCGGCGGCGATCACGACGCCACCGATCCACGCACCACCCGCATTGGCGAGGTTGAACGCGCCGTGGATCAGCGTCGACGCGAGCGTCTTCGCGTCACCCGCCGCGTCCATCAGCCGCGATTGGACGGCCGGGAAGATCGACGTCACCGCCATGCCGATGAAGAACAGCACGATCAGCGCCGTCACCGGGTTGTGTGCGGCGGCGACGAACAGGGCGAGGACGCAGATCAGCGCGATCATGCATCCGAACAGACCCGGCACCACCGCGTTGTCGGCGACGCGCCCACCCACGACGTTGCCGAGGATCATCCCCGAACCGAACAGCATCAACGCCACCGGCACCATCGAGTGCGGCAACCCGGACACGTCGGTGAGCGTCGAACTGATGTACGTGTACACCGCGAAGGAGCCACCGAACCCGACCGTCGCGAAGATCAGCGTCATCCACACCTGTCCCCGGCGCAGCGCCCCGAGTTCGGCCACCGGGTTGCTCACGTGCACCCCGGCCAGCGACGGGACGAGACGCGCCAGTGCCACCAGCGTCACGATTCCGATGAGCACCACGAACGCGAACGCCGACCGCCAGCCGAGGATCTGGCCGAAGAACGCCGTCGCGGGCACCCCGATCACGTTGGCGACGGACAGCCCCATCATCACGGTCGCGACCGCCTTGGCGCGCTTGCCCGGTTCCGCGAGGTGCGCGGCGACGAGCGCCGCGACGCCGAAGTACGCGCCGTGCGGCAGCCCGGCGAGGAATCGGGCGGCGAGCAGTGTTTCGTATCCGGGGGCGAGCGTGGTCGCGAGATTGCCGATCACGAACGTGCCCATCAGCGCGATGAGCAGCGTGCGCCGCTCCACGCGGGCGGCCAGTGCCGCGATGACGGGCGCCCCGACGACGACACCGAGCGCGTACGCGGACACGAAGTGCCCGGCCACCGGCTCCGACACCCCGGTCGCGGAAGCCATCGCCGGGAGCAGACCCATGGACGCGAATTCCGTTGTGCCGATACCGAACCCGCCGAGGGCGAGCGCGAGCATCGCGCCCCGACGACTCGGTGACGGAATCCGCGGACGCAGAGACGGACGAGCGGTGACCGCAGGTTCGGTGAGGTGAACTGCAGGCGGCGTCATGGCAGCAAGACTCCCGTCGGGCTGATCGTAGGATCGGCGAGCACGTCCAATGGACTCGCCTGAGGATGGACCGGGCCGAGATCGTGGCAAACCGGCTCGTACCAGTATGGGCGAGGCCGCAAGCGAATTAACAATCGGCGCGGGCGTGATTCCACTCACCGGGCCCGCGGATGAGACGTGGGCCCGGCGCACCGGGCCGGAGCGACCTACGTCACGTGATGTGCTGCAGGATCACCGTGTGCACGTGATGGGCCTTGTCCATGCCGCGGAAATCGGCCTCGTACGTGGTGTCGGCGACGTCGACGGCGATGCTGCTCGAGGAGAAGAACTGGCCGGCCCACGACTTGTTGCTCAGGAACGACACGGACCGGATGTTCCTGTACGGGATGGACGTGATCGCGGTGCGCTTGCCGACGAAACTCTTGTCCTGGATCACGACGCGCAGGTTCGTGATCGCGAGGAAGCCGGTGCCCGCGCCGATGCAGTCGTACACGGCGATGATCGTCTCACCGGGCAAGATCCCCTGCTGAACCTGCTTCAGCTGTTCCGACTTGTCGAAGATCGGATCGGTCACGGCTCCTCCTTCGACGTCGGTGCAGACTCGTCCATGGTCTCAGAAAGTTCGTCGAAGGTGACGTGAATTCCCTCGTGCGGGACGGCCCGTTGCGCCTTCGCCTGGTCGGTGAACGTCCGCTTGTCGCCGTCCGCGAGTTCCGCCTTGTCGGTGAACGGCACGAGTAGCGCCCGCGGATGCAGCCTGTCGACGCGGACGACGTTGATCTCCACGCACACCACGACGGCCGCGGCGGCGAGGAAGAGGAACGCCAGCAGTCCCAGCACGACGGCGAACACCCCGTTCGTCACGGACGCGCTGCTCACCACCTTGCTCACGTAGTACGCACCGAACGACTGCAGCACCTGCCACAGCACGGCCGCCGCGACGGCGCCCGGGGCCACGTCGGCGACGGACAGCGGGCGGGCGGTGGCGAGCCGGAACGCGAGGACGAAGATCACCGAGTTGATCGCGATCGCGGCGAGCATCAGCAGCACGGCGAACGAACCGGACAGGTGCGTCGCGGCACCGATCCCGGCGACCGCGGCCGTCCCCAGGATTGCGAGCCCGATGGTGCCGAGCAGCAGCAGACCGCGCAGCCGTCCGCGGATCGGGTCGGGACGCATGTTGCGGGGCACCGACCACGCCGTGTTCATGGCGTTCTGGCAGGCCAGCGCCACGCCGAGGCCGCCGTAGAGGGCTCCGACCAGGCCGATCACCAGGCCGGTCACTCCGCCGCCGATCCGGTGCGGGTCGGCCAGGTCGGCTCCGATGACGGGGAACTGGCTGAGCGCCGAGTCGATGATGTCCTGCTGCAGTTCGGGATGCCCGGACAGCACGAACCCGAGCACCGTGGACAGCAGCAGCAGGAGGGGAAACAGCGAGATGAACCCGTAGTAGGCGATCAACGCCGCGAGGTACACGCCCTGGTCGTCGAGGAACTTGTAGGTGACGGCGATCGGGAAGCCCATCGCCGGATACCGCTGCTGGAGGGCGTCGAGTCTTCGGGCGAATTTCATGCGATCAGACGGCCGGTTTCACCATCGCGAGGGCGAGGTCCGCGTAGCGCTCGGCGAGTTCTTCGGGTTTCAGGGGTCCGTCGGCGTGCCACCACGTGCACACCGACTGGCCCATGTTGATGATGCCGCGAACCGCGTCCCGCGGGTATTCGGTCGCGAAGTCGCCCTCTTCGACACCCCGCTCGATGACGTCGCGGAACAGGTGCTCCTGTTCGTCGCGGAGGGCCACGACGAGGCGGCGGCCCGGGTCGTCGAGGCTGCGGATCTCGGTGGCACCGACCATCGCGTCCCGCTGCCGGGTGGTGTGGAACATGACCCACGCCCGCATCAGGGCCTGCAACTGGTCGGCGGGGGCGCCGCCCGAACGCAGCAGCGCGCCGCGGGTCATCGCGATGGCGTCGTGCAGTGCGCGCACCATGATGTCCTGCAGGATCTCCTGCTTCGACGCGAAGTGGTGGTAGATCGACGCGACGGTGATGTCGGCGCCGCGCGCGATGTCGCGCATGGACGTGCCGTGATAGCCGCGTTCGTTCATGTTGGCGACCGCGGAATCGAGGATCACCTGCCGCCCGGTTCCCGTGCTCGCAGCGGCCACCTTTGCAGCGCACATCCCTGGTACTCCGTCCCCGCTCCGATCGTCACACGACCTCACCAGAGTAGTGGGTCCCGTCACAGATTCTGCTCTAGCGATCGTTCGGTAGCGGTGTCATGCTGGTGCGATGGATCACATCGGACTCGCCGTCGCCGACGGCATCGCGACGATCACCCTGAACCGGCCCGACCAGCTCAACGCATTCACCACCACGATGGAGAACGAGCTGATCGCCGCATACGACCTGCTCGACGCGGACGACACGGTCCGGGCGATCGTGCTCACCGGAGCCGGACGAGCGTTCTGCGCGGGCGCCGACCTGTCCGCCGGTGCCGCCACGTTCGACGACTGGCAGGACGAGGACGAGGGTGCCGACGCCCGCCGCGACGGCGGCGGCCGGGTGGTGCTCCGGATGTTCGAATCCCGCAAGCCGATCATCGCCGCGATCAACGGTCCCGCCGTGGGCGTCGGCATCACGATGACCCTCGCCGCCGACTTCCGTCTCGCCGCCGACGACGCCCGCATCGGATTCGTGTTCAACCGCCGCGGCATCGTGCCCGAATCCTGCTCGACGTGGTTCCTCCCGCGCCTCGTCCCCCTGCAGACGGCCCTGGACTGGGTGTACTCCGGCCGGGTGTTCCCCGCGACGGAAGCCCACGACGCCGGCCTCGTGTACAAGCTGTATCCGCGCGAGTCCCTGCTCGGCGAGGCCTACGCGCTGGCCCGGAGCCTCACCGAGCACTCCGCCCCGGTGTCGGTGGCGCTGTCCCGGCAGATGATGTGGCGGGCGCTCGGCGCCGAGCATCCGATGATCGCGCACCGCGTCGAAACCCGCGGCATCAACATCCGCGGCATCGGGCCGGACGCCCGGGAGGGCATTTCCGCGTTCCTCGAGAAGCGGCCCGCCGTGTTCCCCGACAGCGTCCGCGACGACCTTCCGGACGTGTTCGGCGAAGACCTTCCGACGCCGGCGTTCCGCGGATGACCGCCGCACAGCCGCCCCGGCCCGGCGTCGTCGACCGCTGGCATCACGTCGTCGAACACCGCGACCTCGCCGCTCTCGACGCCCTGGTCGCCGACGACGCCGTGTTCTCCTCCCCCGCGGTATTCACGCCGCAGGAGGGGAAGCCGAAGGTCCTGGCCTACCTCGGCGCCGCCCTGACCGTCTTCGACGGCACCGGCTTCCGGTACGTCGAGGAGTGGTACGGCGACCGTTCCGCGGTCCTGGAATTCGCCACCGAACTCGACGGCATCCATGTCAACGGCATCGACCTGATCCACTGGAACGACCGCGAGCAGATCACGTCGTTCAAGGTGATGGTTCGGCCCGTCAAGGGCCTGCAGGCGCTCATCCCGCTGATGGCCGCCCAGCTGTCCCAGTCGTAAAACCCTGCACCACTGCATCACTCATCACTGCACGAAGGAGAAATTCATGAGCCTGCCCCCCATCCTGCAAGACCGGCTCCGCCTGCCCGTGGTGGCCTCGCCGATGTTCATCGTCTCCGGTCCCGACCTGGTGATCGCCCAATCCACCTCCGGCGTCGTCGGGTCCTTCCCCTCCCTCAACGCCCGCCCGCAGCCCGTGCTGCGCGAATGGCTCACCCGCATCACCGAGGAACTCGCCAAACACGACGCCAACAACCCCGAAACACCCTCCGCGCCGTACGCGGTCAACCTCATCGTCCACAAGAGCAACGACCGCCTCGACGAAGACCTCGCCACCATCGTCGAATTCGAGGTCCCGATCGTCATCACCTCCCTCGGCGCCCGCGCCGACGTCAACGATGCCATCCACAGCTACGGCGGCATCGTCCTCCACGACGTCATCAACAACAAGTTCGCCAAGAAGGCCGTGGAGAAGGGTGCCGACGGCCTCATCGCCGTCGCCGCCGGCGCGGGCGGACACGCGGGAACGCTGTCGCCGTTCGCGCTGATCCAGGAGATCCGCGAATGGTTCGACGGACCGCTCCTGCTGTCGGGCTCCATCGCCCACGGCCGCTCGGTCCTCGCCGCGCAAGCCGCCGGCGCCGACCTCGCCTACGTCGGCTCCGCGTTCATCGCCACCGAAGAGGCCAACGCCGATCAGGGTTACAAGCAGATGATCGTCGACTCCACCGCCTCCGACATCGTCTACTCCAACCTGTTCACCGGCGTGCACGGCAACTACCTGCGCGGCAGCATCGAAGCCGCCGGCCTCGACCCGAACAACCTCGCCGTCTCCGACCCGTCCGCCATGAACTTCGGCGTCGGTGAGGACGCCGACACCACCGCGAAGCCCGAAGCCAAGCCCTGGCGCGACATCTGGGGCGCCGGGCAGGGCATCGGCGCCGTCGACGCCGTCGTCCCGGCAGCGCAGATCGTCGAACGCCTCGGCCGTGAGTACGCCGACGCGAGGGCCCGCCTGGGATAGGCGCTCCGCGCCCGTGCGCGGTTAAGGAGTCCAGAGACTCGTCAACCACGCACGGGCGCTTCGCGCCTACCCCGCCGCGATGTCGCGACCGATGATTTCCTTCATGATCTCGGTGGTTCCGCCGTAGATCGTCTGGATCCGGCTGTCGACGTACGCGCGGCCGATGGGGTACTCCATCATGTAGCCGTAGCCGCCGTGCAACTGGACGCAGCGGTCGACGACCCGCTTCTGCAGTTCACTGGCCCACCACTTGCCCTTCGCCGCGTCGACGGCGGTGAGTTCGCCGGCGTTCAGGGCGAGGACGCACCGGTCGATGTGCGATTCGGTCACCTCGATCTCGGTGAGCATCTCCGCCAGCGCGAACCGGGTGTTCTGCAGATCCCCGATCGGCTTGCCGAACGCCTTGCGCTCGAACACGTAGTCCCGGGTCCACCGATAGGCGGCCTTCGCGACGGTGATCGCGTTGACGGCGATCGAGATACGTTCGAGGGGCAGGTTTTCCATGAGGTGGACGAAGCCGCGACCTTCGGTCCCGAGCAGGTTCGCCGCGGGAACCCGCACGTCCTCGAACACGAGTTCGGCGGTGTCCTGTCCGGCCAGGCCGACCTTGTGCAGTTTGCGGCCCCGGCTGAAGCCGGGCATGCCCCGCTCCACGACCAGGAGCGAGAAACCCTTGGAGCCGGCGTTCGGGTCGGTTCGGGCGACGACGATGACGACGTCGGAGTGAATACCGTTGGTGATGAACGTCTTCTGACCGTTGATCACCCAGTCGTCGCCGTCCCGCACCGCGGTGGTCTTGATGCCCTGCAGGTCGCTTCCGGTGCCCGGCTCGGTCATCGCGATCGCACCGATCAGTTCGCCCGCGGCCATGCCTGGCAGCCACCGCTGCTTCTGCTCGTGCGTGCCGAGATTCGCGATGTACGGAATGGCGATGTCGTCCTGGAGCGCCAGCCCCGAACCGAACGACGTCGTCGCGGTGCGAGCGATCTCCTCCGCGACGACGTACCGGAATCGGAAGTCGGTGACACCGGAGCCGCCGAACTCCTCCGGCACGGCGAGACCGACGATCCCCGACTTTCCGGCGGCCAGCCACGCCGAGCGGTCGATCAGCCGGTCGGCTTCCCACTGTTCGTAGTTCGGTTCGATCTCGCGGGCGAGGAACTCGCGCACCGTCTCCCGGTACGCTTCGTGATCCTTCTCGAAGATGGTGCGCTGCATGACTTCTCTCCTACGATCTGGCGCTGACGGGGGCCGACAGGCCGGCGAGGCGTTCCGCGATCAGCGCCTCCGCCTCGGCGACGATGCGTTCGACGAGTTCACCGGCGGTCGGGATGTCGTGGATGATGCCCTGGACGGTGCCTGCGGTCCAGATGCCCGCCTCGGGGTCGCCGTTCTCGAACACGGTGCGCCCGCGGGCGCCGGCGACGAGCTCCCGAACGTCCTCGAATTTGCCTCCGCGGTCGAGGATCTCGACGACCTCCCGGCTCACGGTGTTGCTCGCGACGCGGGCGGTGTTGCGCAGCGGACGGAAGATCAACTCGGTGTCGGTCTCCTTGGCGGCGACGATCGCTTCCTTGATGTTCTGGTGGATCGGCGATTCGGCGGTGCACATGAAGCGGGTGCCCATGTTGATCCCGTCGGCGCCGAGCGCGAGGGCGGCAACCAGCCCACGCCCGTCCGCGAATCCGCCCGACGCGACCATCGGGATGGTGATCTGTTCGGCGGCGGCCGCGATGAGCACGAGCCCGGGGATGTCGTCCTCGCCGGGGTGGCCGGCGCATTCGAAGCCGTCGATGCTGATGCCGTCGACGCCGCTGTCCTGGGCCTTGATCGCGTGCCGCACGCTGGTGCACTTGTGCAGCACCTTCACGCCTGCGGCGTGGAAGTCGGGCAGGTGCGGGGCGGGGTTGGAGCCGGCCGTCTCGACGATCTTGATGCCGGACTCGATGATGACCTGCCTGTACTCCTCGTACGGCGGCGGCGTGATCGCCGGCAGGATCGTCAGGTTCACGCCGAAGGGCTGGTCGGTGAGTTCGCGGGTGCGGGCGATCTCCTTCGCGAGGTCGTCCGGGGTCGGCTGGGTCAGTGCGGTCAGCAGACCGAGCGCGCCGGCGTTGGCGACGGCGGCGACGAGTTCGGCGCGACCGACCCACTGCATACCGCCCTGCACGATCGGGTGGCGGACGCCGAAGGTCTTGGTGAATGCGGTGGAGAGCATGGCACGGCTCCTCTGGGGAAACGGTTCAGTGGGCGGGGAGATACCCGACGGTGTGGAGAGCGATGTCGACGTAGCGGCCGGCGACCTGCTCGGGAGTCAGTGCTCCGCCGAGCTGATACCACCGCGGAATCGACTGGAACATCCCGAGGAGAGCGCGCACGGTCTCGGGGACGTCGCCGCTGTGGAACACGCCGCGGGCGACGCCGTCGGCGACGAGGTCGACCATCATCAGTTCGAGCCGCTTGCGGGTCGCGGCGTAGCGACTGCGGCTGTCGGCGGAGACGTGCCGCAACTCGGTGTCGAGGGAGACGTGCCGCACCCGGTACGTCATGTACAGGACGATGGCCTCGACGACGTTGGCGAATTGCGCCAGCACGTCGTCGCCGGCCTCGCGGGCGGCTGCCTCGGCGCGTTCGTTCAGTTCGCGCATCTGCAGTTCGAACAGGGCCACGAGAACGGCTTCCTTGCTCTCGTGGTGGTAGTACAGGGCGGGAACGGTCACCCCGACACGACGGGCGATCTGCCGCACCGTCGTGCCGTGGTAACCGTTCTCGTTGAACAGATCCAGTGCCTGCTCGAGGATGGGCGTCAGCGTCAGGGCCTCGAAGGTCCGCCAGTCGGCGTACACCGTCTCGGCGGTGGCGGGCCCGTCCTCGCGCAGAGTCACAGGTCGCCGATCAGCGCGGTGCCATGCGGATGGCGCCGTCGAGACGGATGGTCTCACCGTTGAGCATCGGGTTCGACAGGATGTGCGCGGCGAGGGCGCCGTACTCCGACGGGTCGCCGAGACGCGAGGGGTGCGGCACCTGGCCACCGAGCGACTGCTGCGCAGCCTCCGGCAGGGACCCGAGCAGCGGCGTCTTGAACAGGCCGGGAGCGATCGTGTTGACGCGGATCAGCAGCGAGGCGAGGTCGCGGGCGATCGGCAGCGTCATGCCGACGACGCCGCCCTTGGACGCGGAGTACGCGGCCTGACCGATCTGGCCCTCGTACGCGGCGACGGAGGCGGTGTTGATGATGACACCGCGCTCGCCGTCGATCGGCTCGTTCTTCGAGATACGTTCGGCGGCAAGACGGATCACGTTGAACGTGCCGATCAGGTTGACGGTGACGACCTTGGTGAAGTCGGCCAGCGGGAACGCGCCGTTCTTGCCCACCGTCTTGACGGCGTTGCCGATGCCGGCGCAGTTCACGGCGACGCGCAGCGGTCCGAGCGACTCCGCGACGTCGAGTGCAGCGGATACGTCGGCCTCGCTGGTGACGTCGCCGGCGGCGAAACGCACGCGGTCGCCGAGTTCCTTGGCGACGGTCTCACCGTCGGAGGAGGGCAGGTCGATGATGACGACGCTGGCGCCGTCGGCGAGCAGTGCCTTGGTGGTGGCGAGGCCGAGGCCGGAGGCACCGCCGGTGACGAGTGCGACGCTGTCGTTGACGATCATGTCTTACCTTTCGGAAGCAGGGTTTTCGGGGGGGTGTGGGTCAGATGCGTTCGATGATGGTGGCGTTGGCCATGCCCGCGCCCTCGCACATGGTCTGCAGGCCGTAGCGTCCGCCGGTCGCCTCGAGGTTGTTGACGAGGGTGCTCAGCAGGCGGGTGCCCGAAGATCCGAGCGCGTGCCCGAGCGAGATGGCGCCGCCCCACGGGTTGAGCTTGGCCGGGTCGGCACCGAACTCGTGCGCCCATGCCAGCGGCACCGGCGCGAACGCCTCGTTGACCTCGTAGGCGTCGATGTCGTCGATGCTCAGCCCCGACTTGGCGAGGATCTTCTTCGTCGCCGGGATCGGCGCGGTGAGCATGAACACCGGGTCGTCACCGGCGACGGCGAACGAGTGGAACCGTGCCCGCGGGGTCAGACCCAGCTTCGACGCCATCTCCTCGCTCATGATCAGTGCCGCGGACGCACCGTCGGTCAGCGGCGACGAGTTGCCCGGGGTGATGTGCCACTGCGCCTCGGGGAACCGGGCCGCGTACTTCTCCGAGTAGAACGACGACTTCAGCCCGGACAGGCCCTCGGCGGTGGTCGTGGCGCGCACCGTCTCGTCGACGGTGTGCGTGACCGTCTCCCCGGCAGCGTTGGTCACGTCGATCGGGATGATCTCCTTGGCGAACAACCCCTTCGACGCGGCGTCGGCGGCACGCTGATGCGACTGCGCCGAGAAACTGTCGAGGGTGTCGCGGTCGAACTTCCACTTGGCGGCGATCAGTTCCGCGGAAATGCCCTGGTTGACAAGACCTTCCGGGTAGCGGGCGGCGATGCCGGGGCCGGACGCGTCCTGCCCGATGGTGGTCGTGCCCATCGGAACCCGCGACATCGACTCGACACCCGCGGCAATCACGATGTCGTAGGCGCCGGCGATCACGCCCTGCGCCGCGAAGTGCGCCGCCTGCTGGCTCGAGCCGCACTGGCGGTCGACGGTGGTCGCCGGAACCGAATCCGGGAACCCGGCCGACAGCACCGCGGTCCGGGTGATGTTGAGGGCCTGCTCGCCGGCCTGGCCGACACAGCCGCCGATGACGTCGTCGACCAGCACGGGGTCGATGCCGTTCCGTTCGACGATGGTGCGCAGCACGTGCGCGAGCAGTTCCACCGGGTGCGTACCCGACAGCGCACCGCCAGGTTTGCCCTTGCCGGAGGCGAGGCGGACTACGTCCACGATCACGGCTCTACTCATGGGATGACCTCTCTGGTCGGTGGATGACCCTTGTCGGGCGGGGTTTGCGTAACCGCGGATATGCACCTCGACGGGTCGAGACCACATTCACAGTTCCTGCCTAGCCGAACTATCGCGGTAGTGCATGGTGCGGCGGTTCGAGGGACCGTCGATCGATAGCAAGCCACCTCGGCCTTCGATGACGCAGGCGTCGGCAACTGGTGTCACCTACCTGCGGATGCAGTCTCTGCTCTCAGAGAATGTGGTGAGCGATGCGGGCGTGTAGCTCACCACTGCCGGCCTCGAAGGACTCCAGCCATTGCGCGCGTTTGTAAAGTCGATGCAGTATGTGCTCCCACGTGATCCCCGTGCCGCCCGACACCTGGATAGCGCTCTCGCATGCCTCCACTGCAGCGGTCGCGGCGGCGGTTTTTGCCGCAGCACAGGCTGCTCCGGCAGACGGGTCATCCGATTCGACACAGCCTGCCGCCCAGTAGGTCAGCGACCGGGCGAGTTCAAGGCTCACATACGAATCCGCCAGCCGATGGGACACCGCTTGATACGTGCCGATCGGCTTGCCGAACTGCACGCGTTCCCTGGCGTGGTTCACCCCCAACTTCAGAGCCGCCCTTCCGACTCCCAGCGACTCCGCCGCGGCGAGGACCGACGCGCGGTGTTGGGTCTGCGTCAGCGCTCGGACGACCCCCTCCGGCTCCACCAAAGTGGTGGACGGTACGTCTCGGAACTCGACTTCGGCCATGCTCCGAGATCGGTCACTGGTCGCCCGTCTACGAACGATTGTGTCCGAGGCCCGGACCTGACAGAGCACCGGCCCGGCGGATCCAACTGCAACAACGACCAATTCGTCCACTTTGTCTGCATCCGGAACAAGGACCTTGCGGCCGGTGACTCGTCCCGCCGGGTCTAGCGAAGTGTGATATCCGTCGGTGCCGGTGATCGCGTATGGAAGCCCGGTTTCAGCCCAGGCCAGAGTCGAGGCGAGGGGTCCGCTCTCGGCTGTTGACTGCGATCGAGGGGTGCGGGCCGCCCAGGTCAACGCGAGCGTCGAATACAACGGCGCGGCCAACAAGACAGCTCCGGCTTCTTCGACAAGAAGGGCATGATCGAGGAGAGTCAGTTCGTCGTCGAGCCAGCCGAGGTCGGCAATCTGCGACCACGCGCTCGGATCCCAGCCGGGCTCGTCATCCACGATCGAGGGGACCCCGTCGAGTGGATACTTTTGGGTCAGAAACTGCTGCGCCGAGTCAGCCAAGAGCCTGTGTTCGTCAGAGAGTGCGAAATCCATGATTTTCCTTAGCGGCTTCGGGGCAAGTCGAGGACTCGTTCGGCAATGATGTTGCGCAAGATCTCCGAGGTCCCGCCCTCGATCGTGTTCCCGCGGCTTCGCAGCTGTTCGTACTGCCAGAACCCGTCCCACACCGCGTCGGGTCCATCGAGTGAACCGTCAGCGCCCTGGATGCTGCGGGCGAGTTTGGTGAGCCGTTGGTTCGCCTCGGACCATGCGAGCTTGGTCACCGATGATTCTGGACCGGGTGAGCCGGTCTTGAGAATGGTCGTCATCGAACGGTAGTTGGTGAATCGGAGTGCCTGGTAGCTCACCCACTCGTGCGCGATGGCATCCCGGATCAGCGGGTCGTCGGCCGGGATTGTTCCATCCCGTCCCCTTTCGTGAGCGAGATCGATCAGGCGTGAGAGGTTTCTTTGAAGCCAGGCGGCCAGAGCGAATGAGGCGGTCCCGCGCTCGTGCTCGAGTGTCGTCATGGCGACCTTCCACCCATCCCCGGGGGCGCCCAGAATCGACTCACGTGGGACGCGGACATCGGTGAAGAAGATCTCATTGAACTCGGACTCACCGGTCAATTGCCGAAGTGGGCGAACCTCGACACCGGGGGAGTGCATATCGACGAGCAAATAGGACAGGCCCGCGTGCTTGGATGCGCTGGGGTCGGTGCGCACGAGAAGGACACACCACCGCGCCAAGTGCGCAAACGATGACCACACCTTCTGCCCGTTGACAATCCAGCTGCTTCCGTCCAGAACCGCTTTCGTGCGTGCCCCGGCGAGATCCGAGCCACTGCCAGGTTCGGAGAAGCCTTGGCACCAGATCTCGTCACCGGACAGCAGGGGAGGGAGGAACCGCCGCTTCTGCTCGTCGTTACCCCACGCGATGATCGTCGGCCCGGCAATATTGAGGCCGACATAGTTGTTGGAGGCGGGCGCGTCGGCCGCAGCAGTCTCCTCATGGAAGATTGCTTGGTAGGTAGGGGCAAGACCCTGCCCTCCATACTCGCGAGGCCACGTCAGCCCCGCATAGCCCGCCTCGTGAAGTGTGCGATTCCAGTTGTGGCGGACCGATTCCAAGTCCGTGTCGGCAGCAGCCTCGCTGGTACCTGTGCCTGTGGGCACATTGTTCGTCAGCCACGTTCGCAATTCTGCGCGAAAGACGGCTTCATCAGGAGTGTCGCGAAAATCCATTACCAGAATCCTCAGTTGTGCGTGACGAGCAAAGGTCAGGTCGTTCGGAAGCGGACCAAGAAGGACGAGTCAGTTACCCGGACGAGACCGCCGCTCCCGAAGCCCAGGGCAGGAAACCGGGCAGGTCCGAGTCGGTCCGACCGGTGAACTGGGGCGCGCGCCTCTCTAGGAACGACGAGATGCCCTCGACACTGTCCGCGCTGCTGAAGGCATGCGAGATGAGTTTGGCGTCGAGCGCGAACGCGGCATCTGGGGTCTGCATGGTTGTCATCTCGACAAGCGCCCGGCGGATGACCGCAACCGAGACAGGCGCCGTCGTCGCGATCAATTCCCGCGCCAGTTCGTAGGCCTTGCGGAGGAGGTCGTCCGTTTCGTAGACGGCTGTGACAAGGCCCGCTGCCAAGGCTTCTGTGGCGTCGATGATGCGACCGGTGATCATCCAGTCCTTGGCGGTGCCCAGGCCGACGATGCGTGGGAGGAACCATAGCGACCCGCCTTCGGGGAAGAGCCCGCGTCGCGCGAAGACGTAACCGAATCGTGCGTCACGAGAGCAGATCCGAAAGTCTGCCGGCAAGATCATGGTTGATCCGACTCCGATGGCGGCGCCACGGATCGCGGCGATCACTGGTTTGTTCATCCGGTACATCGGACGGGCTACGCGTGCTGCCGGTTCGACCCAATCCGGTGCGGTGTGGTCTTCGGTACCGGACTCGCCCTCGGTCATGTCCATACCGACGCAGAAGTTCGCTCCGGCGCCCGTGAGAACCACGGCTCCGACGCCGCTATCGGCGTCCGCGGTCCGCATCGCCGCACCCAACTCATCTGCCATCGAGAGCGTGAATCCGTTTCGGGCAGCGGGTCTGTTCAGTGTGATCGTGGCGACCTGATCGGCCACGTCGTAGGTGATCGTCTTGTACGACATTGTTGTCCTTTACGGTCCCGCGTCTGGGAGGCCCGAATCGGTTGTCGGCGCCTTGTGTGTGCCGATGACCAGTTGTTGTCGGGCGCGCCACGGCGGCATCGCCCGAAGCGGAGGGGCGTTTCTCGGCGAGTGGAGGTATCCGCTCTGGTCCTGGGCGGGATCACAGCCTGTGCCATTCGAACGAGTACGCCTGGTTTGTCCGCGAAGCTGCGTGGCGCCGTGTCAGACGTCGATGGCACGAAGCGGGTGAATCACCGGCTTCGCCGCGAGATGGCTACCGATCGCCTCGATCGCGGCCTTCATATGAGGTGCTCGAGCGTGCCGGTTCAGGTCTTCCTGGCTATTCCAGGTCTCGACGACGATGAAACTTCCCGGCGACGCCTGCGACTCAGAGATCGTGTAGTTGACGCATCCTTCCTCGGCGCGGGTGGCCGAGATCACCGGGGACAACGCGGTGCGCACGTCGTCGGCCGCCTCGGGCTTTGCTTCGAAGATCGCAACCAGATTCACAGTACTCATCTATCGTTCCTTTGGGTAAGTCCGTTGCGACGGCCTTTCCATCGCATCGGTTGATTCGGGATCGGTTCGGGTGGGTGGAGTACGCGTCTTCCCGTACCGGGTCGGCGGTGTAGGTGCAGGGCACCCGGCGCCCCGCCCGCACCTACAGTGATCTGCTTTCTTATCGACGGACTAGGCGGTTAATGCGCCAGCATTCCGCCGTCGACGACGAGTTCTGTGCCCGTGACATAGGAAGATTCGTCGCTTGCAAGGAAGAGCGCTGCGTAGGAGATCTCGCCGGGGTCGGCCAGTCGGCCGATTGGCACGGACACGGCGATCGCCGCCTGAGTGGCTTCGTCAAGCGCCGCCGCAAGCATGGGGGTGATAACTCCACCGGGGTGGATCGAATTCACCCGCACCCCCTGCGAGGCGTACTCAACAGCAGTCGCTTTCGTCATGCCGCGGACCGCGAATTTGGCAGCGGTGTATGCCACGTTCGGCGTGCCGGGCACGTGAGCGAATCCCGCCACCGACGAGATGTTCACGATAGAGCCGCCACCAGCCGCGATCATTCGCGGGAGGGCGGCACGCATGCCGTAAAAGACTCCGTGTTCGTCGACGGCGACCGTGCTGTGGTAGTCAGCATCCTCGAGGTCGGTAGTTGTGACATTCGGGCCGGGCAGCCCTGCGTTGTTAACCAGCACGGTGACCGGACCGAATGCCGCCTGTGCCTGATCGAGCACCGACTCCCACGACTGGGGGTCTGTCACGTCGTGCTTGAGGTAGATCGCATTGCTTCCGAGTTCTTCGGCCAGTTTTTCTCCATCGATGGCGTTGATGTCGGAAATGACAACCTGCGCGCCCTCGGAGACGAACAGTCGTGCGTGAGCTGCCCCCATGCCCACAGCTGCTCCGGTGATAAGGGCGACTTTGCCCTGCAATCGAGGCATCTTCTCTCCAGACTAATAGTGTGAGTTGCGTCTAGGTCGTTCTCGGCAAAGCCGCTCAACTCGGAGTTTCGTGACTTCTGTTCGGAATGTTTCGGCTTACAAAGGAATAGTCCTCTTTGCATGACGTCACACCCGTCATCGCACGTGTCCGACGGCTCGTGCGATGCAGATCCTCGGTGGTGCGATCACGCGGGTGATCGCACCACTTCGGGATCAGGCCTTGTTGCGGTGGTGCGTGGTGCGGTGGACCGGGTCGGTGTCGAGCTTCGGAATGACGTGGGCGCCGACGAGGTCGATCATCTTCTTCGTCCCCTCGAAGGTGTTCGCGCCGCGGCCGATCATGAGCTGGTCGATACCAGTTTCTTCGAACCGCTTGACCTGGGCGAGGACGTCGTCGGGGTCCCCGACGATTGCAGCACCCATTTCGATCATCATATCCAGCGTCGCCTCATCCGGGTTCGGCGGAATCTGCGGCCACTCAGGGAATCCGGGCGGCTTCGGTGCCTGGTCGTGGTACCGCATTGCGTTGCCAACGAGGTAGGAATGGTTGCTGTCGAAGAAGGCGCGGCGTGCGGCATCACGGTCCTCGTCGATGAAACAGGCGAGGACACCGGCCAGGACGTTGTCGTTGACGTACGATCCGACCGGCTCAGCGTCCACGATGGCCTTCTTGTACACCTCGACCGCCTTCACTGCAGGGCCGATGCCTTCGACCGCAAAGCCGAGGACGCCCAGCCCCATACGGCCGGCCATCTCGAAGCTGGACGGGTTTCCGGCGGCATACCACATCGGAGGGTGAGGCTTGCTGTACGGCTTGGGGAGGATCGGACGGGCATCCATCGACCAATGCTTGCCGGAGAAGCCTTCGTAGACCTCCTGGGTCCACATCTTCGCGAACTCGCCGATCGTCTCTTCCCAGATTTCACGGGTGTTGTTGGCGTTCTCGAACTCCGGATAGAATCCGACCACTTCCTGACTGCCGGACCCGCGTCCGGTACCGAATTCGAATCGGCCGTTGGACAGGTGGTCGAGCATGGCTGCGCGTTCCGCGAGGGCTGCCGGGTGGTTGAACCGCGGCAACGGGTTGAAGATGCCCGACCCGAGGTGCATTCGTTCGGTGCGGGCGGTTAACGCCCCGAGGAACACGTCGTTGGCAGACATGTGCGAGTACTCGTCGGTGAAGTGGTGCTCAGGCATCCACGCGTACTTGAATCCCCCGGCGTCGGCGGCGACGCACAGCTCGAGATCCTCACGGATGACGCGATGTTCGGCGCCGGGATCGGACCGTTGCTCGGACGCAGGGACGTAGCCCTGAACGAAGAAACCGAACTCCATCTTGTCGACCTCTTTCTTTCGGTTCGTCAGTTCGATCGAATCTGACGGTGGAATGTGGGTAGCGCAGTCTCGGCGCAGCGCGGGTCTATGCGCCGAAGGAGGGTGGGCGGTGCGCGTTATGTGATGCAGATTACTTTCTACCCAATATAATGATGGGTGTCAACGATCGATTCCTGCAGTTCGATCGTGCGCACAGTGCCGCCCCTTTGGGCGCGCGCCGCAATGCGCTGCGAAGCAGTTGTAACCGGAGATCCAGACGCGAACGTGCCAATCTTCAGGTAGAACTGCGCGTTGACCCAGTACGAGCTAGCCGGGGAACGTGGAACGTCCGGGTGGGGCGGTCTGCGATATGTACCCGCCTGTCATCGGCACCCTCGCTTGGCTCAGGTGTAAAGACCTTCGATCTCGGTGGAGTACTTTTCGGCGATTTGACGGCGGCGGAGTTTGCCCGTCGGGGTCAGTTCGTCCCCGTTCG
The DNA here is from genome assembly GCF_042673295.1 of Rhodococcus sp. NPDC057014. Lineage (NCBI taxonomy): Bacteria > Bacillati > Actinomycetota > Actinomycetes > Mycobacteriales > Nocardiaceae > Rhodococcus > Rhodococcus sp. NPDC057014. Next base: position 28,482 of record NZ_JBHUSF010000016.1, on the reverse strand, counting down.
ATACCCAATCGGTCGGAAGTATCGTGAAGCGTTTGACCTGCTCGACGCGGCTGAGCCTCGCATTCGCTGTTTCGACGGCAGCCGTGACGAGTTCGTGTACAGCGGGTTCGGTCGCCAATGCCGACGGGGACGAGTCGGCTAGCCCCATCGAGCGTGCATATGCAGCCGCACCGTCTGGGTCCAGGACGATCAGCGCCGTGACGTAGCGACGGGCATCGCCGATGGCGACAGCCTGACCGATGAGGGGACTGGCATCCTTGAGGACCTTCTCGATGTTGGCGGGTGACATGTTTTTGCCGGCGGAGTTGATGATCAGCTCCTTTTTCCGGTCCACGATCCGGACGAAACCGTCGGCATCGATTTCCGCGATATCGCCAGTGTGGAGCCATCCGTCCTCATCAATCGCCTCGGCGGTACGGATCGGGTCGTTCAGGTAGCCGGGTGTCACGGTGGGCCCGCGCTGCAGCAGCTCGCCGTCGTCGGCAAGCTTCAACTCCACTCCCGGCATCGCCTTCCCTACCGTTCCGGTGCGCCTGTCACCGAGGGAGTTCATCGTTCCGGCGCAGGTGTTCTCAGACATTGCCCACCCTTCGAGGATCGGCAAGTCCAGCGCCGTGAAATAGCCGATCACACCTGGAGGTATTGGCGCGCCCCCGGATCCGCCGTAGTCGAGCTGATCCAAACCGATGTGCGCGCGAGCAGCCGTCCTTTCCTCCGGGGAGAGGACGGACGGGTCGGTTATCCCTTTTGCTTCCAGCGCGGCCTTGAACTTCTCCCATATGCGCGGCACACCGAGCCAGGATGTCGGGCGTGCATCGACCAGCCCGGCGAGAACGTTGTTGGGATCGTCGACGGCAGTGATCGACGACCCGGTGACCAGCGACGAGTAGTGCACCGCGAACCGGTCGGAGAGGTGCGCGGCCGGCAGATACGAGACGAGCCTGCCCGTTGGGCGCAGGGGGACTGCCTGCGCGTAAGAGTCCAACGCGCACATGATGTTGCGGTGGGTCAGTTGAACGGCCTTCGGTGAACCGGTGGTGCCGGACGTGTAGATCAGTGACGCGACGTCGTCCGCCCCTACGGCGCGCCACGCTGCCTCGAAGTCGGGGTGCTCGGCCTCGGGCAGCCCGTCTTCGACCACGATGATGTGTTCCACGCCAGGGGCGGCGACCGCCCGAATCAAGGCCTCGAATCGCCGCTCGGTGATGACCACCCGATTGCGGGAATGTGAGAACAGATACTCGATCTGTTCGGGCGCCGACGAATTGTAGATACTGAAGGCGATCGCGCCGAGATGCAACAACGCGGTGTCAACGAGATTGAACTCCGGCCGATTCGCCAGCATCAGGCCAACGGTGTCACCGGCGCCGACACCCAGTTCGGACAGTCCGCCGGCCAGTCGTTCGACGCGATGCGCGTACTCCGCCCATGTCAGTGCGCTACCGCCCGGGGTACGCAGGGCGGTGAGGTCTCCGTGGCGAGAGGTCGTGACCTGAAACGCCTCGCAGAGGTTAGCGGCGTCAAGTCCTGGCGCGCGGCTGATGTCGAGCAGTGATTGTCCTGATGTCCGCATGTACTATTCCCTTCCCTGTCCGTGGCCGTCGTGTCAGAACACCGAGTAGCCGCCGTCGACGACGATCGATTGGCCGGTGAGGTAGCGCGCACCATTGCCGGCGAGCAAAACCGCAATGGCTTCGAAGTCTTCGGGAGTGCCCCAGCGCCGCAAAGGAATTCGAGTCAAGATCTTGCTCTTCACAGCGTCGCTGTCGAGCTGTCCTTGCTGCATGGAGGTGTCGATCCAGCCGGGGACCAGGGCGTTCACTGTGATGCGGAACCGCGCCAATTCGACAGCGAGTGCGCGCACCACGGAATTGATGGCACCTTTGCTTGCCGCGTAGGGGGCGTATCCGGGGAGGCCCTCAATCGAGCCCAGGCTACTGGTTACCACGAGAGAACCGCCTTCACCTTGCTCGCGCATCTGCCGTGCCGCCGCCCGTAGCGTGTAGAACGAGCCGTCGAGGTTGACAGACAACGTTCGCTTCCAGGCCGCTGTGTCGAGCGTATCTGTCGCGGAAGCCGCTCCGCTGATTCCAGCATTGGCGAAGCAGGAGTCGATCTTGCCGAATCGGGCGACCACGTCCCGCATGCCATTTTCGACAGCCTCCTCGTCGGCGATGTCGACGGTGAACGCAGCGGCAGATACCCCGGGCGCGCGGGCGGAAAGTTGCTGCACCGCGGCTGCGTTGCGCTCCGGGTTTGTCCCCCAGATCGCGACGGCGGCACCTGAATCGATGAGACCTCCGGCGATTCCAAGTCCAATGCCGGCATTTCCGCCGGTGATCACGGCGACGTGATCGGTGAGACGGTGCCACGGGGCGGACACTGTCGTGGTTGCGCTCGGCGCTTCGGATGTGGGCATGTCGATCTCTCCTCTGGGCGTCATCGCCCGGTCCAAGTCGGTTTGCGGCGTTCGATAAATGCGCTCGGGCCCTCGCGGGCGTCGTCGCTGCGCTTCACCCGCTCCGCCAGCGCATACTCGAGGGCGAATCCAGCCTCGAGTCCGAGAGCGCGGACGGCGATCTCCTTCGCTGTAGTGACCGCGAGCGGTGCGTTCCCTGCGATCTCGTTGGCGAGTTCGATGGCCCGGGTGAGAACATCCGTGCGAGGAACGACCTCGTTGACCAGTCCGACTGCGTAGGCGCGGTCGGCGTCGACCGGTCTGCCGGTGAGTATCAGCTGCATCGCGACCGCCCACGGGATTTGCCGTGGAAGGCGTACGTGTGTGCCCGCCGACGGGATCACTCCCCAGCGGACCTCACCCAGCCCGAAGGTGGCTTCGCGGGCGGCGATTCGCAGGTCGGTTCCCAGCATGATCTCGAACCCGCCCGCGATGCATGCTCCGTTCACTGCTGCGATTATCGGCTTGAAGACGTCGGAGAAGAACCGTTTGGACGGGTCCGGCACGACGATGTTCTTGTCACTGCGAATCACCTGAGGAATCAGCTCACCGAGGTCGCCGCCCGCGCAGAAGGCTTGTTCCCCCGCGCCGGTGACGACTATGGCCCGCACCTGCGGATCGGACTGGGCGGTCCGGGAAAAGTCCTCGAGCAATGTCAACAACTCGGGTGTGAGACTGTTGTACTTCTCAGGTCGGTTGAGGGTAATGATGGCAACCTGGCCGCGCAGCTCGTAGAGCGCAGGAGCCGCCGTGTCAGCGCTGTTCATCGATCGGGGCGAAGTATGCGATATCGAGAATCTGTCCGGTGCGCTGCTCGCTCCATACCGCCTCGACGCGGTCTCCGGGCCGGAGATCGCGGACCGTGCCAGCGCTGTCGAACTCGACGTTGCCGATGTGGTGGTGGAGCAGACCGTCGGCGCCGTCGAGGCGGATGGTTGCCAGCACGAATGGCGGCGGCGGCCCGCCGGGTGCGATATGGACAACGGTGAAAGCGTCAATCACCCCGGTCTGTGCGATGTCGACCCACTCGTCGACGGGGTGCATGCAGCGCTCGCAGTACGCCTGGGGGGGAACGAACGTCCATTGACAGTTCGTGCAGCGGGTACCGCGGATCTGCTGGTCGCGCAGACCTGCCATGAATCGTCCGGCCGTCTGGCCCAGCTTGAACTGGAAGTTCAAATCCCAACGGACGGCGATTGTTGCCGCCTCTTCCTCAATAGTCATCAATCTTCCTTGCTTCGGTCCTGCGGGTCACGCTCGAGCACCCCGAGGACGTTGGACATGAACCAGGTCGAACCCATCGAATGGGCGATTCCCCGGCGTGCGCCGTCGACCTGTTCTCCGAGTGCCTGACCCATCAGCTGCAGTGCCACATAGCCGAACGGTGCGAGTTCGGCCGCGACGCCGGCGTTGCTGCACAAAGGTCCGCCCGACACGTTGACCGGAAGGTCGCCGCCGACCCGCGTGGCTCCGCTCCGCAGCAGGTCACCGGCTCTTCCCGGCCCACACAAGCCGAGTGCCTCGTACTGCATCAGTTCGAATGGGGCATAGGGTGAAAAGATCTCAGCGACATCGAGATCCTCGCGAGGACGAGTGATACCTGCCTTCGCGAAAACCCGCTCCGCCAGCAAAGCCAGGCTGTACATCGCACCAACATCCTGGCGCCCGGACACCCGCCCGGTATCGGCGGACGATCCGATCGCTCGCACCCGAACGATCGGATTGCGCAGGTCATGCGCACGCCGTTCCGACGTGAAGAGCAAGGCCGTCGCCGAGGACGAGACCGGGCATACCATCCCGACACGCAAGGGCGTTGCGAGTAGCGGGCTGCTGAGGACGTCTTCGATCGTGACCTGATTGCGCAGGTGCGCGTTCGGGTTCGACCCTGCGTGGTCATGCGCCTTTACAGCGACCAGCGCGATGTCGGTGTCGGCGATCTGGTGGCGCTGCTGGTATGCGGCCGCCATCGACGCGCCGATGTGTACCGGACCGATTCCGAGAGGTGGCTCGATGGCGGCGAACGTCTTGCTGAGCGTCTTCTGGAAGTCGACGACACCATCGAAAGTTGGTGGACCCACACATAATACGGATTCATAGTCCCCCGATCGGACGAGGTGTGTGGCCACTTGCGGCAAGGTCGCACCAGTTGCTCCGCCGCAGGAGACGACGAAGACTGGGACAGGCCCGAGGCCGAGCTGCTGGGCGATATGGCGGCTGCCGACATTCGTTGGTTCGAGGCCGTCGATCTGACCGATCACGATGGCATCGACGAGATCCGGGGTGGCCCCGGCGTGCGCGAGTGCGGCAGCTGTCGCTTCCTGACACAGTTCTGCCCGGGAGCGGTTCTGGCGGTGCGACGCGACACTCGTGGTCATTCCGACCCCGGCGACAACTGCTTCGGTCATGAGACGCGCTCCAACACGTGCACGGTACTGGTTGCTCCGATCGGCCCGGTGAGATTGTCGACGCTGTGTACGAGCGCACGGCTTCCCCGCCTGCCGTGGTTGTCGAGCCAGTCCACTGCCTCGAGAACGCGCAATGCTCCGTTCGCGGCGCCTGCGTAGGCGCTACGGGCCCCGCCGGACGGGTTCAGGCGGGCATCGTTAGGCGCCCAGTCGATACCCAGGGCCTCGCACAGCGGGTCGACGAGCGCCGGCGTGGGTGCCGTGAACTCGACGACGTCGAATTCACGGTTAGGGAAATCGACGTCGGCCCTTCGGTATGCGGCCGCGGCGGCACGCCGGGTGCTCGCCTGCGGGTCTGTGACCCATTCGTTCACGGCACCGTTTCCGCCGTTGGAGATTCCGTGCCCCCTGATTGCAGCGCGTGGCCGCGGGCACAACTGTGCGCGTGCCGGCGAGGCGAGCACCAGCGCTATCGCCCCGCTGACCGGCGCGGGCAGCATCAGTTCCGTAATCGGGCTGGATACCTGCGGTGAGGCGAGTACCTGCTCGGCGGTAGCCACCGTGCGACGCCCGCTTCGGGGGCGGCCCGAGCCGCGTGAGATTTCATTCGCGGCGATCGTTGCCATCTCTTCGATCGTGGTCTCACCTAACGCGAGCTGGCGTGCCGCGTGCAGCGCCAGGCTCGTTGTAGCGGTGAGCCCGACCGGACGCTCGTAGAGCGGTTCGAGCGACAGGGCGGCGACGCGCTCGGCGAACTCTTGTTCGGCCAATGCGAACGACGCCCCGGACGCCGGGTAATGCAGGCCCACGACGATGGCGATCTCGGCGTCGCCCGCGGCGATCGCCGCACCCGCGCTGACCAGCGCGACACCTGCATCATCCTCGAGCCGGTACTCATTCGTCATCCATCCGGCAGCGGACGGGGTTGTCACGCTGTTCGACATCGCGGTCCCGTCGAAGAGATCGATCGAGGCGACCACAGACAGATCCACTTCTGCCCGTGAGACGCCGGCATCTTGCAAAGCCCTGAACGTAGCGTCGAACACCACTTCGTCGATGGACCCGTTCTGCGGCTTGGTCATCCCAGTTTCTGCCATTCCCACAATGACGGGGTTTCGCCTCGTCATGATCAGTACGACCTCGGCAGGCCGAGCGAATGCTGGGCAACGTAGTTGAGAACCATTTCGCGCGAGACCGGTGCAATCCGGTAGAGCCGCGCGATCCAGTACGCGTCAGTCAGGCCCGTCTCGAGGGCCATCCCATTGCCGCCGTGCACCTGGATCGCCTGGTCGATGGCGTGCACCGCCGCGTCGGCGGACGCCATCTTGGCGATGTTCGTCGACTCACCGGCGTCGACGCCCGCGTCATACAGCGCGGTCGCCTTCGCGGTCATCAACCGCGCCAGTTCCAACTCGATCTTGGCCTCCGCGAGCGGATGGGCAACGCCCTGATGCTCGCCGATCGCTACACCCCACACGTGGCGGTCGTTGGCATACCGGGCCGCCTTGTCGAGCGCGAACCGCGCCAGGCCGTTGCACGTGGCAGCCGCCAGGATTCGTTCAGGATTCAGGCCGTCGAACAGTGGCCTCCAGCCTTCATTCTCAACACCTACGAGCTGGTCGGCCGAGACCTCGACGTCGTCGAAGAACAACTGAAAGGACTTGCCGCCGACCATGGGGGCGGTGGGGATGTGTTGACGGACCAGACCCGGTGCGTTCGGATCGACGATGAACAGCGACAGAAGCCCATGCCCGGACCGCTCGTGCGTGCCGGTGCGCGCCACCACCAAGATCGCATCCGCTCGATCGGCTCCGGAGCAGAAAGTCTTCTGACCGTTGATCAGGTAGCGGTCACCGTCGCGCCGGGCCGTGGTGGTGATGTTGTGCGCATTCGATCCCGCATCAGGCTCGGTGATAGAAAACGCGAATGTCACCTCGCCAGCGGCCAGTCCGGGAAGCCATCTCAACTTTTGCTCGTCGCTGCCCCAACGGCTCAGAATGCAACCGACGATGGCGTGCACGATCATCTGTTGGACGGGGCAGCCGGCGGCGGCAGCTTCCTCGACAACAATCGCCAACTCCGTCAAACCCTCGCCGCCACCATCGAATTCGCTCGGCAGGTGAACTCCGAGGAATCCGTTCGCGCCCAGCTGCGCCATCAGGTCCACCGGCTGCTGGTACTGCCGGGCCATTTTCGTGTAGTACTCCCAGCCAAAGCTGCCGGCAATGGCGCGCACGGCACTTCGTAGAGCGGCTTCCTCGTCCGTCGGGAGCAGGGGCATCGTCACCGCGCTCGAATCTACGGTCGTACTCATCGCGGCGACTCCGTCCTTCCGGCGGTGGTAGGACCCATCCAGACGGTTGGTGCCTGTTTCGATGCTTCGCTCATGGACTATCAATTCTCCTCGAGATACGCGTTGAAGTACGCGCCTGTAGTGGCCCGGGCAGCCACCGTGTCTGCGTGGTGCAGCGATGCGACGCTCGTGGGTGGTCTACGCCTGCTATGTCCGGGTGGGGTCTTCACGCCGGTGCTTTGGGCTGGCCGACCAACTCGTGTCGCCCTCTGTCGGCGTTGCCCGGTGATCTTGGTAGTGCCGTGTCCGCGCGTGAACACCGCAGGTAGGGCTGGCGATGTTCTACTGCGTCGACGTATCGGCGTTCGCCGCGGAAGAGATTGCTGCGAGTCTCGGCGGATGTCTACCAGGGTCGGTCGTCGCTTACCGAGCGCCGACGTGGCGCTGGATGAACTTGCCGATCTCCTCGATGGCGGCCTGCCCTTCGGGTAGCTGGTCAGCGAACATCTGGTAGACGTGGATCATGTCGTAGCTAAGTTGCAGGTCGACGTCCACACCGGCCTTGCGTGCGTTCTCGGCAATTCGAATCGCATCGTCGAGAACGATTTCAGCCGTTCCCGCTTGGACCAGTAGTGGCGGGAGCCCCGTGAGGTCGCTGAACATCGCTGAAGCACGAGGATCCGTGGCGTCTCCTTCACCGATGTACAGAGCCACTCCCTGTTCGGCGGCGCCGCGGGTGGTATTGATGGGGTCGAGGGACTCATTGGTGTTCAGTGAATTTGCGGATAGTGTGAGGTCGCCGAACGGTGAGAGCAGTGTCAAGGCGGCGGGCAGCGGATCCCCGGCGTCGCGAAGAGCGACCACGGCGGCGAGGGCGAGACCTCCGCCGGCGGAGTCCGCCGCGATTGCGATGTTGTGCGGGGATATCCCCTGGTCGGTTATGAGGCCGCGGTACACCGCGACGACGTCGTCGAATGCTCCGGGGAACGGCGTTTCCGGGGCGAGTCGATAGTCTGGAATGAACGCGGAGGCGTCCGACACCCGAGCGATCCGCGCTGCAAGACCGCGGTAGCCGAATGACGAGCCGAGTATGAATCCGCCGCCATGGACATAGAGGACGACAGTCGATCCCGAGGTGGGAGTGCTGACCCAGCGTCCTGGGATCCCAGCGACGGTGCTCTCCGCGACCACAACATCGTCGGCGGGCTCCGGCAACATGTTGTCGAAACCTTTGCGGAGGCTCGCAAGATCAGCAGTCGGCGAGTGCCACGCACCGTATGCTTCGGTCGCAACAGCGTTCGCTCGTTCGGAAACCATGGCGTCGAGATCCTTTTCGCTTTGAGGGCACGGGTTTATCCGCGAGAGTGTCCGGGCTGGACGATATTCGCTTGCTGCTCGCTTGGTGTCGAAACAGTCGAGTCGAGGACTGGCAGGCAATCCTTGCGCGATCCCTTTGTCGGTCTATCGAATTGGCGGATCGCGCGCTCGGCATCATGTAGCCCGGCAATGGGGATGCGACGCCGGACGATTTCGATCGCGAGCACTTCATATGTGATGTAGATCAATTTCTACACCACATAATTTTGGTCGTCAATGGCCAAACCCGATGAAAGTCGACGGCACCGCTAACGAGCGGGGACGGAACTTGGTCGTGCACCGCCCAGGCAGCGTTGTGGGCGCAACCATGTGTGGCCGGGCTGTGGTGATGCACAGGCCGAACCGCCCCTCCGTACCTAATTGTGTTGGGGCTGCTGTAGCGCTGCGCCGTGATCGGCGGGGGAGTGGGGGAGCGGTGTCGAGCACGCAATCGACGAAAGAACCCCTCCGCCGTTGATGAAGCGTCGGCCTCAGCGAAGGTTGCCGGGCGGGGAGGGTTCGGTTTCGTACACCAAGAACCGTCGGGGAGGCGGGATCGCCGACGTTGAGGGAAGAGGTCCTGTCAGTGACGCAAGAGCTAGGGCTACCAGTGCGTCAGTCTCACCGCAGGAGGTCGAGATACCGTCAGGATGAGCGAGTGGCACCGTCGCGCCATGGTCGGCAGTCGGTTGGGTGGGTGGGACTTCAGCAGGGCCAAACTCGCGATGCTAACCGTTCTCACACGAAGTGCGAGGTGGTGCGTGAGTCCACCCCCGGCGATGCCGGATTGTCGTGGCGATGGGAGGCGGATCGATTGGGCACCCATCGATGCGGGGGTGGTTGCCGGTGCGCAGTGCGATAGGGATCCCGCTGTCTATGTGAAGTTCGCCGACAGCGCCCCGTCGAGGACTAGCTTTACCGTCTCGTCCGCGATCTCCGATGGCGTGAGGGTGTCCGCGGGGCCGCGAAAGGCGCGGTGCAGGATGGGTCTGACGGCGGCGAGAAACACTGGAAGGGCACCAATCGCGTAGAGGAGAATCTCGCGGTCGAACTCCTTGAACTCGTCAGCCGCGCAACCGAGTTCGATCGCCTCACGGACGGCCGCGAAGTATGGTTCGGCGAGTGCGGCAAGCGCGCTATCCGCTGCGGCCGTTCCGTGTACCAGGAACTGATCGAGCAGGAACTGGGCCAATTGCGGGCGATCGACGACCATTTTCACCACAGCCGTCAGCCCCGACCGCAACTGTTTCGACCCTGCGTCAGCAGGGATGGCGCCGGCGCCCGCACGGTACGCCGCGACGAGGTCGGTCACGACCACCGCAGCAACCGCCTGGTACAGACCCCGCCTACCGCGGAAGTAGTACGTGACCAGGGCTGGGTCGCAGCCGGCTCGGCCCGCGACAGCTCGCGCGGAAACTGCTTTTCCGTTCTCTTCGATCAGCTCGATCGCCGCTTGAACCAGCCGGTGTTCAAGCTCCGGATTCTGCGTCGTCGGACGGCCACGTGGCCGAGGGGTTCGTGTCGGCTTACCCAAAATTCTGGCAGCGGCCCGCGCAACCTCTGTCATCAGCGAGAGCGCGTCCGGAAAGCACTCTGCCACGAGTTGGGTGTCATAGCCGACGGCTTCGGCCACCTTGTGGGGCGTCAGGTCTGCGTCGGGTTCTTCACGCATCATGTCGAGCGCCGCCTCGACAAAGGCGGCCCGCACTGTCGCAGGGACGACATCGGTCGGGTGCGAGACCGCCGAATGCCCCAGAGCCTGCGGCTTCGACTTTCGCCGCCGAGGCTTGGGTGCTCCGTTCGTGCTCCCGGTACCGAGAACCCCATGGAGAACGACCTCCGCGAGCTGCCACGAGAATGCCTCGGCGTCGTATTGCGAGCCGCGGACGGATGGATTCCGCCTGAACCACGGCTCAAGAAACCAGCGGAAGATCGTGATCGACACAAGGGTGTACATCAGGCCTCCGTGGTGGCCGTGCAGGCCCACCGCCTGACGGCTACGTTCTAGTGCTCGTTGTACCTCCTCGAAGTAGGGCATCCCAAGATCGTGGAGCACCTCATCAGTGTGGGGGTCACCGTTCAGCAAGAGTTCCGCAACGTACAGCTGGGCCAGCAGCGGCTCACGCGCAAGAACGGCGGCAGGATCGGCAACAGCTGCGTGCAACGCCTGATCTAGGTCACCCTTCTCGGCATACTGCACCGTCATACGGTTTCGTAGCATGACGAACGTTTCTCGGGCAATAGCCGCAATCAGTCCGCTGCGGCCGCCGAAGTAGTACGTGACGAGGGCTGGGTCGATTCCGGCGGATTCCGCGATCTCCTTCGCGGAGACCCTCACCCATGGCTTCGATCCCATCAAGGCCAGACCCGACCGAATAAGTGCATCGCGCGGCGCACCTTCTCGTCCGTCCGGATGACGCGCGTTCCCTGTGTCGACCATGGGCATAGTTTCCCAGGTGTTGCTTGTCATAGCCTTGACCACCACCCTTATGGTGTGTAGAAATAGATCTACATCACATTAGCGAGGCGTTGCCTTGATGGAAGTCGAAGCCACACCTTCCACTGCGGAGCCAACTTTTGTGCGAACCAAACCGGCACACGAGCAGGCGACCGATACAGAATTGGGGGTGCCGAGATGACATATATTTTGCCTGCTCAGGGCGAAATCCGTGCCGCCCCAGTCGGCGCCCATTCAGCTCGTTCCTCGTGTGCGCCGGCGGTACCCGTGCGAATGGACTCCGTGTCCTGAAGCGGGTAGTTGGTCCTGAGCACCAGCCGCGCTTACGGAAAACCGGGTGACCCGAGAGGATCGGATCGGGGTTTGTCCCACTGGCTCTACCTGTTGGGCGAGAGGCACACAGGATGCTCAGGTCGATTTGACGTTTGCAACTACTCGCTTTCGGTGCCGCTCCCTACCTTCTCGGCCTTGGCGTCGACGCACCACCGCAACACCATTTTGCTTGAGTCTCGATGGAGGATGATATGAGCACGGAAACAACCGAATCTCAGGCGCAGGCGTTTCGCGACGCCATGGCGGCCGTGTGCACACCGGTATCGGTGATCACTGCAATGGAAGGCGATCGTCCGCACGGTACGACGGTCAGCGCTTTCGCCTCGCTGTCGGTTTCACCGCCGATGGTTTTAGTGGCACTAGATTCGGGCTCCGATCTACTGGAGATCATTCGGTCTCGCCGCGCGTTCGGTGTCAATATCCTGGGCACTGACCAGCAAGGGGAGGCGCTGTCTTTCGCTCGCAAAGGCCTCGACAAGTTCGAGGGAGTGCCCTGGACTCTCACCGGCGGATCGCCGCGTCTTCCCGACATATGCGGCTGGCTCGCCTGCGAGGTAGCCGACTTCGTCCCCGGCGGCGATCACGTCATCGTGCTCGGAAACGTTCTCGAGGCGGAGTCGAATCCAAGAGATCCCCTCACCTACCACTCTCGTGTCTTCGGCACTCATAGAGCTCTCCAGGAAACGGCGTCATGACCTCGACCTCGACCTCGGTGCAACGGGCCGTCAACGCAATAGCGGCCGGCCGGCTCGTCATCGTGACCGATTCCGCTGATCGTGAGAACGAGGGCGACCTAGTTGGCGCGGCTGCGAAGGTCACCTCCGAACAGATCGCCTTCCTCGTTCGCCACACGACGGGAATCGTATGCGCTCCGATGTCAGCCAATCGGGCCGACGCGCTCAATTTGCCCCACATGGTCGTCGACAACACAGACAGTCACGGAACCGCATTCACTGTGTCCGTCGACTACCACGACGTCGGAACCGGCGTCTCTGCCGCCGACCGTGCACGCACCCTCCGAGCGCTTTCAGACCCGACTACGCGCGCTGATCAACTACGCCGGCCCGGGCACATCTTTCCGCTGCGTGCTCGCCCTGGGGGCGTTCTGGAACGGCCCGGGCACACCGAAGCTGCTATTGATCTCATGACTTTGGCCGGCGAGGAACCAGTCGGAGTTATCGCTGAGATCGTCAACGACGATGGAACCATGACCCGGGGACGAGCCCTCCAGCAATTCGCCGATGAGCACAACCTGCCAGTTGTGACGATTGCAGAGCTCGCCCAGCACCGACGTTCACTCGGACATGAACGTGTCCCCCCTTCCGAAGCGCATATCGAGTTCGTCGCCAGCTCGACCATGCCGACTCGCTTCGGTAACTTTCGTGCCTACGCCTTCCGGTCCCCTGCCGGGACCGAACACCTCGCTCTGGTGATGGGTGACGTTGAGGCCGCGAGCAACTCCCATCCTGGCCCGCTGGTGCGCCTGCACAGCGAGTGCCTTACCGGTGACATTCTCGGATCCCTCCGCTGTGATTGCGGAGCGCAACTTGAAGCCGCCTTCCGTGCAATTGCGGAAGAAGGGTGCGGTGCGATCGTCTACCTCCGCGGTCACGAGGGACGCGGCATCGGACTGGCTCCGAAGATTGCCGCATACGCGCTTCAAGATTGCGGATTCGACACGGTTGATGCAAACACCGCCCTCGGCTTCGAGGTGGACGCACGCACGTTCGCCGATGGGGCGGGAATTCTCAAACACCTCGGGGTTCACCGGCTCAGGCTGATAACCAACAATCCGGTAAAGATCCGGGAACTCGACGACCAAGATCTTACGATCGTCGACTGTGTGTCGCTGCCGACTACCCGTAGCGTCCACAACATCCGTTACCTGCGCGCGAAGCAGCAGCGAATGGGACACCGCATTGTCCTCGATGACATCGAAATGTGCGTGGACAGCAGCTCCGACCGTTGATTGTGAATCGTCACAGATCTTGTGGCGGGCCATTTCTCAGTAAGGAGAAACCGGTGCGCGAATTTCCACTCGGCGAGACCGAGTGCGAGGTGTGTGGATACCCGGCGATAGCGCTATTGCCGGGTGTCGGGATACGACACGATTCAAAGGTATGCTTATTGGGAAGGCCACCTCAGCATTCCGTCCGGGGTACCAGGGTTCCCGCGCGACGTTAGTTGATCAACTATGCCGACCACGGGTAGGGGCTTAGACCACCTAGACTCTCGGCGGTCGGGAGTCGCGATATTGCCCCGAAATTTGCTCGCGGGTCTAGGACGTCGGTCGTGTGCCGGCTAGAGCGGTCGGCGATATCCTGGACGGGGCAAGTCCTCGAGAGGTGAGCTGTGCTGTATTTGTCGTCAGTGGTCGGTCCGGTCGAATCGATGTAGTTGATGAACGATGTCGATCCATTCGCCACGCAACGCGACGCTTCCGGTTCAGTCGCGGCGGAGTTGGCGGTGGCCGGGTTCGAGGACGCGCAGGAGATCGGCCGCGGCGGGTTCGGGATCGTGTACCGCTGCACGCAGGCTTCATTGAACCGCATCGTGGCGGTCAAGGTCCTTACCGCTGACCTCGACGAGCAGAATCGGGCTCGGTTCCTTCGCGAACAGCAGGCGGCGGGCCGCCTGACCGGGCACCCCAATATTGTCAATGTTCTCCACGCCGGCGTCACCGACAGTGGTCGGCCGTTCATTGTCATGCCGTACTGTGCTCAGGGCTCCCTCGACTGGCGGATCCGGCGCCACGGGCCGCTTCCGCTGGGCGATGCATTGCGGTTCGGGGTGAAGGTGGCGGGCGCCCTGGAGACCGCAAACCGGTTCGGGATCCTTCATCGCGATGTCAAGCCCGGGAACATCCTGATGACTGACTACGGCGAGCCGGCGTTGTCGGATTTCGGCATCGCTCATATCGTCGGCGGGTTCGAGACCACTTCCGGGATTGTGACAGGTTCGCCTGCGTTCACTGCCCCCGAAGTTCTCGCCGGCGAGCCGCCGAGTCCTGCAGCGGATGTTTACGGTCTCGGCGCAACATTGTTCGCGGCGATCACTGGTCATGCCGCCTTCGAACGCCGGACCGGGGAGCAACTGGTCGCCCAGTTCGTTCGAATCACCTCCGAGTCTGTTCCGGACCTGCGCGTGCACGGCGTTGCCGAAGACGTCAGCGCGATCATTGAACACGCAATGTCGCGCAACCCCCAAACCCGCCCTCATGCGGCGGAACTGGGTCGACAACTCCGCGAATGTCAACTTCACCACGGCCTCCCCATGGACGAGATGGCCCTGACCGACGAGCCAGGCGTTGCCAAAAGTTCCACCTCGACAGGCCGAGTACCGCACGGCAGCGGGCCGGAGCCTGCGCATGTGTCGAACCGAACGGGCAATCTTCCGCTGGAGCTGACGAGTTTCGTCGGTCGCCGCGCGGAGTTGGGCGCGGCGAGGAACCTGCTGTCGACCTCGCGGTTGGTGACGTTGACCGGCATCGGAGGTGTAGGAAAGACCCGGCTGGCGCTGCGTGTGGCCGCAAAGTCTGAGCGTGATTTCTCCGATGGTGTGTGGCTTGTGGAGTTGGGTGAGCTGCGTGACGAGTCGCTGTTGGCGGATGTGGTGGCAGGTGCCTTGAGGTTGCGGGACCGTTCCGCGCGACCCGTGTATGAGGTTCTTGTCGAGTTTCTTGTCTCTCGGAAGCTGCTGCTGGTTTTGGACAATTGCGAGCACATGGTGGATGCGGTCGCCAAGCTTGCTGAAGGCCTGCTACACGGCTGCCCTCGGCTGCGGATTCTCTCAACAAGCCGCGAACCACTTGAAATCGGCGGGGAAGCGGTACTCCTGGTCCCCCCGCTCGCCGTCCCAGATCCGGAACACCTACCGAAGAGCCTGCCCCGCAATGATGCGCTGGCATTGTTCGCCGAACGTGGTGCTGCAGCTGTTCCGGGTTTCGAGCTCACCCAGGAAAACAAGACCGCCATCGTTCGAATCTGCCGACGACTGGACGGCCTGCCGCTACCGATTGAGTTGGCAGCCGCCCGGCTACGGTCGATGACACCCGAGCAAATTCTGCACAGGCTGGCCGACCGCTACGCACTGCTCACCCGAAGCAGAAGGGACGCGCCGTCGCGTCAGCAGACACTGCGAATGTGCATCGACTGGAGCTACGAGCTCTGCACGCCGATGGAACAACGTGTGTGGGCGCAGCTATCGGTATTCGCAGGAAGCTTTGAACTCGATGCCGTAGAACAGGTCTGCCGCGGCGTCCTCACGGACGGACAGCTTCTCGATACGGTGACCTTCCTGGTCGACAAGTCCATACTGTCCCGCGAAACCTCCGGTGCCGTGGTGCGATTCCGAATGCTGGAGACCCTGCGCGAATACGGCCGCGATAAGGCACAGGACATGGACCTCTTTCCGGAGCTACGCCGTCGGCACTGCGACTGGTGCGAGTGGTTGGCGCTGGAGGCGGAAACCGACTGGATCAGTGCCCGACAGCTCGACTGGATCAACAGGATTGAGGGGGCACAAACCAATCTGCGAGAGGCGCTGGAGTTCAGCGTCTCCGACAATCCCGACGCCGGACTTCGGATCGCCGGCGCCCTCCTCCAGTTCTGGCTTTCCCGTGGCTTGCTCAGCGAAGGGAGGCGCTGGCTTGACCGTCTCCTGACCCACCGGACCGGCCCTCCGACCATCGAACGGGCAAAGGCGATTTACGCCAGCACCCTGATGGCCGGCATGCAGGGCGACCTCCGCGCTGCGACAACTCTGGTGGAAGAAGGACGCGCACTCGCCAACCAGACAACCGACCCCGTGACGCGAGCGCACATCGACCTCGCCGACGGCTATCTGGCACTGTTCGAGGGAAACCTGCCCGCCGCGCGCTCGCACCTTGACAAAGCCGTCCAGGTATACGCCGCACGAGATGTTCTCCTTCTCCAAGTCGCCGCTCTCAATGGCCTCGGTATGACCCACGAACTGCTGAATGACACGGAGCGTGCCATCGAATACTACGAGCGCGTCCTGGCGATCACCGAAACGCGCGGCGAATCGGTATACCGGTCGTATGTTCTTTGGGCTCTCGCTGTGGCGGTCTGGAGAGCAGGTGAGCGCGCCCGCGCGGTGCTGCTGCTCGGGCTGGGCCTACACGAGACCCGGAGGGTGAATGACCGCCACAGCGCGAGCATGTGCCTGCAGGCACTGGCATGGATTGCCGCTGAGGAAGGGAACTTCCGTCGTGCAGTCCTACTGATCGGAGCCGCCGAACAACTCGGCCGGTCGGTGGGGAGTTCGATGGTGTTGTTTCCCGGCCTGCTCCCGTACCACGAGGAGTGCGTACGCAAGTGCCAAAGCGCGATGAGTGCGCACGCATTCGAGATGACCCGCGGAGAGGGCGCTGCGCTCAGTTTCGACGCTGCCATCGCTTACGCCCGGGGAGAGCAGACCCCTCCGACGCCAAAGTCTGCTGGTTCGTCGGGCAAGCCGACCAAACGAGAGCAGGAGGTCGCCGAACTGGTCGCCGAGGGGTTAACAAACAAGGAGATCGCCGCTCGTCTGGTGATCTCCCCCCGCACCGCGCAAGGACACGTCGAACACCTTCTGAGCAAATTGGGATTCACCTCACGCGCACAAATCGCGGCGTGGGTCGTGGAACTGCAGAAACAGTCTTCCCGAGCGTCACTCGACCCCGATTTTCCGCCCTCCCGGTAGCGAACCGCCGTTTCCACGGAATCCAATTCGCGCACGTCTGAATTGCCGACCAGTAGGTGCTTTTGGGAGCCATTTGCGGTGCGAGCACACGCCGGCGGGCACTGCCGCTTCGCGCTCGGCGCGAGTCTGCGGCAGGGATGGGGGGTTGGTGCCGAACGGGTATGTCCGCTTCGGCACCGCTTGGACGGTGGAATTCGACCTCAATTTGATCCGGCCTGGATAGTTGACGTCGTCGATTGGTCAGCACAATGCCTGGCGGCATTGGTATTTCAGGTCCCTATAGCCACAGCTACGGCGCGGCGTGCAGGCTCTCGAAGGCGGAGACCAGGGGGGCGAGTTCCGGTACCGCGGCCGCGTCCGCAAGTGCCTCCCGTAGCGCCGAATCGTAAATCGGCCGGGCCTGAGCGAGGATCTCCGATCCTGCGGAAGTCAACTCCGTGTAGATGCCGCGCCGATCGTCCACACAGAGGAACCGCGACAACAACTCCCGCGACTCGAGCCGGTTGACCAACCGTGTTGTGGCACTGTTCGAGAGCGCCGTCGCGCGCGAGAGTTGCTGCATACGCATGTGCAGCACACTGTCCTGACGACTGAGGACATCGAGAACTGTGTACTCGATGACCGATAAATCGAGCGTCGATTGCAGCGCATTCTCGAGTCTGGTCTCGATCAGATCATGAAAGGCCGCGACCGTCCGCCATCCCTGCGCACGAATCTCGACCGCGTCGTCAGCGAAGGCCACGTCGACTCCTTTCCACCCCCACATCGTACGCACGAGGTACCCGCGGCAGCCGCACCGCCAGTGCCGTCAGAGGCGGTTGAGCACCGGATAGTCGGTGTATCCCTCGGCGCCGCCACCATAGAAGGTCGACGGGTCCGGGGCGTTCAACGGGGCACCGGTGGACAGGCGCTCCGCCAGGTCGGGATTGGCGATGTAGTCACGACCGAAGGCAACCGCGTCGGCGGCACCTTCTCGCAGAAGACGCTCGGAATCCTCGTGCGACATCTCCTCGTTTGCGATCACCGGACCACCAAAGAGCGTCTTGATGTGCGAGAGCAGGCTGTCTTCGGCCTCGATCTCGCGGATGAACAGAAAACTCACCCCACGCTCGGCGAGCTCCTCGGCGACGTACCCGAAGAGGGCCTTCGGGTCACTGTCACCCATGTCGTGCTCCTCCCCGCGCGGCCGAAGATGCACACCCACCCGCTCCGCTCCCCACACCGAGATGACAGCGTCGGTGATCTCGAGCAGAAACCGGGCCCGATTCTCGATCGTTCCGCCGTAACGGTCAGATCGCACGTTGGTGCTGTCCTGCAGGAACTGATCAATCAGGTAGCCATTCGCCGCGTGAATCTCGACACCATCGAACCCCGCCGCCTTCGCATTGACGGCGCCGCGCCGGAAATCCTCGACGATACCCTCGATCTCGTCGGTCTCAAGGGCGCGGGGGACCACATAGGGACGGTACGGGCGCAGCTGTGACACCCTGCCTGCGGCAGCGATGGCGCTCGGAGCGACCGGAAGATTGCCATCGAGCAGTTCCGGGTCGGAGATCCGACCGACATGCCATAGCTGCAGGAAGATACGTCCACCCGCTTCGTGCACGGCATCGGTCACAGAACGCCAACCCTCAGTCTGTTCCTGCGACCAGATGCCCGGAGTGGCCCGGTAACCCACTCCCTGAGCACTCACACACGTCGCCTCACTGATGATTAGACCAGCGTCTGCACGCTGCGCGTAATACTCCGCCATCAGTTCGGTGGGCACCTGACCCTCACCGGCGCGGCAGCGTGTCAACGGCGACATGATGACACGGTTCGGCAGAACGACATTGCCAATGGTCAAAGGGGCAAACAGAAGCGACATCGCGCAGATCTTCCTCCAGGATGCGCACGGCACAGTGCCATACGGAAGCGGAACTCAACAGTTTTCACGACGCCGATAGTTGCTTGCGCCTGATTAATACTTTCACAACTAACTATACGGCGCAAGCAACTAATTGGCGGTGGTTGCCTTCTCCGCTCCTCCTCGGGGGTCGCACCCGTTCGTCGCGGCTGTCAATGCTCCTGTTGGGCACGTCGAGCTGCGCCGTGGGTCTCTGCGGTGCCGCATGCTGCCGACCCCGCGCCTCTGCGCGAAGCCGCTTCCGCTATGGCTCAATATAGCCAGATTCTTCACTTCAATCTACCACTATTGACAACTGGACTACACGAAATGCATGATGCCAGTCACAATTATTTATCTACATTGAATGCATGCTGAAGCCAGGGACGGCGTGGAGCAACTCCGACCGACGGCGAATCGATGGTCGACGCACTCCTCGGCGTCCCGCCCCGCGGAATGATCTACAAGCACCGCCCCGGTGCGGCGCGAGCTAGGGTTACCGCCACCTGCGGTGGAATCGTCCCAGGGCTCTTCAATATTCACCGGCACTCGCGAGTGCCGGTGACCGTTCGACCGTCGTTCTCGTCTCGACGAACGAAACATGGAAAGAGAACACATGTCCCACCCACGTATCGTGGCCGATACTGGATGCCCCAGCGAGATGCATGGGCTGCACGGTGGCCTCGGAGTCAACCGTTGGAAGCGGTTCGTCACCGAACTGATGTTGCATGCCGACTGGGATTCGTTCGAGCACAACCGATTGGCACCCGGCGCAGCGATCGGTGAACATGTCTATACGCACGCTGAAGAGATCTATTTCATCGTCGCTGGTAGCGACAGAGAGTTCCTCAACGGTGAGATGCGCGACGTCGGGCTCGGAGACCTCGCCTTGACGTCACCCCGGGCACGTGGCCGTCCTCCACAGGTCACGCAACCGACGGCTTCGGCGGGTCACATGACGATGGACTGGAGCAGAAGGCTGGTCGACGCAGGAAACGTCGGGTGATTCGGCTAGGCATTCGTCAATGCCCTCGTGGTGCCGCCACCGGATCGGCGACAGGTCCCGCGCGAGAAGGCCCGTCGACTGCGTCGAACTCATCAGATGTGACGGCTGGAGGTCTGCCGGCGAGGTCTCTTGTATTGCCCAGGTCTTGAATGCTGACCCGTCGTCGCCAACCCTGGGCACGACGACCGGGTAGTGCCAGCGGCCAGTGCGTTGCCTCTCGGCTGTTGCGGCGTGGTAGCTGAACACCTCGGCATGAGAAGGTGGGCGGAACCTCGGGCATCCACGGCGGTGTTCTGCGTACAGGACCGCACATACTCGCCATCTCGCCAACAGTTCCCCGACCTGCTGTGGGCGGCCGCGACCGTATTCTGCAACGCCCTCGACACCCTCGCCTGGCGCAGGCCAAAAGCAGCCTGAAACATTAAGCAGCCGAACAAGTTACGAACACAGCAAACTTGACCCCAGAATCCGCTTCTGCGCTTGTAGTGCGGGGGGCGAATGACCTGACAGGCAGGGCGAGAGATGACAGACCCGGCCGCGGATCACACATCCAAGTTTCTCATTCACTATTAGAGGCATGGATTTCTATGAACTCGCGTGAATATCGCCTACTACGTCAAAGACGTCGCGCCGCCGGAGCGAACCGCGAACGCAACCATCTTGACAGCGAGGCAGAACATCTCCTGGGGTTCGCCCTTATGTGGGCACCATTCGGAGGCGCTTCAGAGGAGGAAATCTTCGTACGCTTTGGTATGACAGCGCAGCGGTTCGTCGACCGACTATGGCAGATCATCGCTGAATCGAAATGCAGCGAAGAGGAGATACTCGGCCTAGCGAGCGCATACCCGCAACACCTGGACATAACCGAATCCGATCGCTGACCGAGCTTGTCCGGCGTTGGCAGTCGCTCGCGATCGAGAAGAGCCTCTAGATCGCTGGGGGTGATTGAGTCCGAGCAATGACGCTGGTTCAGTTTCATGCGGCGCGCGGGTCTGCCGCTGACCTGGGCGACGGAGGATGTCGACATGATTCTGCATATCGAGACTGGTGCCGCGACGTGCCGGTGGTGTCCGCGCCCGGCTTGAGCAGCGCGGATACGAGTTGTCGATGCCGGTTAGGGGTGGGTGCACCGCTTTTACCTTCAGGTGGTGTCGAGCAGGTCGATGTGATGGTTCCCGACTACATGGCACCCAAGTAACGCTCGATGGTGTCGGGGCGTGAGGTCGGATTTCCCGCGGTGACTGACTGCGTAAGACGGGGGATTGTCGGATCGAGATGGACGGGGTGTCGACGAAGTTGAGTGTGCCTGACGGCTCAGGGCGGTGGTTCTCAAAGGCGGACACATCTCGAGGATCCCCGTGATCGGGAACTTCATCTCGACGATGTCGTGTGGTGTTGGTTCCGCCATCGAGAACCCGGTGATGGGTCGAGCGCTGATGAGGGGAAGTGATCGTCGCAGGGGCCGAGCCCTGGCAGAGGTGTTAGCCGATCCGGAGCATGACTTGTGGCTGTCGATGCGCAGCAACGCCGGAGACGAGGACGGATCGTTACTGCTGATCCTGGAAACGAATGCGAGAGCAGTGCAGCGGCAACGGAATACACGTATTGAGTCAACTCCCATTGATTGCGCAGTATCCGCAAAGCCGAGGGTGTGCCGGTGTTGAGGTTGCTCCTCAACTCGCAGCATTGGTCGCGATGCTGCGGAGTGTGGTCCGTGCGGCTTCTCGCACAGTATCGATGTGCAAGTGTTGGGGGTCGACTACGACTTGCATCGCTATTCCGCCCAGCATTCCTTGAACCACCGTCGCGAGGGCGTCAGGGTCGACCTCATCGACGATGGTGCCGTCGCGTTGGCCGGTGCGGATGCAGTTGGCGATTTTGTCGCGCATTTCCTGGTACCGCATCTGGATCGCGTCGAGGATCCCGGGACTGTCGTCCACGGAGTGCATGGTCAACGTCAGTATCGTTTGGGCGGGCTTGGGGTCTCGGGCGAGTCGGGCGATGTAGAGATCGACCATTTCTTCAAGCTGCTGCATGCCCGACGTTTCGCGCCGAGCCTCGCTTGGTGCAACGTCGATTGAGGAATCGCGAATGGCATGCACGACGGCCTCAAACAGTGCCTCCTTGGTGCCAAAATGATATCCGATCAGGCCGCGGCTCACGCCCGCGACTTTTTGGATCCGCGTGAACGTGGTGCGCCCGTAGCCCTCCGTGGCGAGAACTTGAATCGTTGCTCCGATGAGAGCGCGGCGAGCGGCGCTCGAACGCTCATCTTGAGTCCTCGGCGACTGGGCTTGGGTCATGATCGATGCATCCTTTTCGTCATACTCGCTCTGGCGCTGCACGTGCTGCTCGAGCTACTCGGTAGTAGGAGGTCAATGGCGAGCATGACTGCGGAGGCGAGGTCGAAGGGGAACACAGTCGCGCTCGGGGCCATCTCGGTGGTCTGTCGAACTGTTTTTGCTCCTGTGCATAGTGCCGCAACCGGTTTCGGTTGACCATCGCGTAGGCGAATGCGGTGGGAAGGAGTACGGCGCCGGCTATGGGTACCCAGACGCACGCGGCGGTCAAAGCCACCACGGTGTTCTCTCGGCCGATCGGGATGGGGCCGGTGAGGTTGCCGTCGGTGTCGACGCTGATGGTGACGCAGATCGTGCAGGCTGACGTTGGTCCCGAGCTGGTCGTTGATCCGTGTCAGGACAGCCCGCAGGGCGATGTAGGTCAAGGGCCGCAACGGGCGCCGACGGGTCCACCACAGCAGTTCAGCCAGTTCGGGGCGATGCCCCGCGTCGGCCAGTTGCCGAGATAGAGCGTCAGCGAGGCAAACGCCTCCGGTGCGGCCGGACACGCCTGCCTGACTCCACTGAGCCCCTTGGTCTGCAAATAGATCCGGCCGTCACCGGGATGCGCGTCGGTGACCACCGTCATCCCCAGTACCTCGCCTGCCCGAGCCCGCTGGATAGAAACATGCTGAACAACGCCCGATCGCGATTGCAGCCCAAGCTGCCGAAGAGCTCGTCGAGCACGGCTGCACGACAGCACTGGACGGCACCTCGTCGCCGCCGGCGTATTGCATGTCGTCGAACAGAACCCCAAAGTCGGGCTGGTGACCCAGAGCTGGGCCGGCCTGCACCACGTCGGACGTCAGGCCAACCTTTCGGCTGACCACCGCGTCACCTCCAGTCACGCGGGCTTTCGTGATGATCGACTGGACGGTGTACGCCGCGGCGTTGTCGCGGCCGATCAGGTCACGCACCGGAGCAGTCGGAGTTCCGTTAAGGGCAGCCCCCTGCAGTTGCCTCGCGGCTTCAGCGACGACCTGGGTCACCGCCGCGGCGGCCCAGGCAGTGGTGGTCGTACGGTCTCTCTCAGGCTCGACATACTCAGGGCGCCTGGTCGATCTGCATCACCACGGCCTTGGGCTCGGTGAAGAACTCTCGACTGAACGATCCGCCCTCGCGACCGACTCCCGAGTCGCCGACGCCTCCAAAGGGTGCTCGGAGGTCGCGGATGAAGAAGCAGTTGACCCATACGGTTCCGACGTTGAGTTGCGCAGCGACGCGGTGTGCGCGCGAGAGGTTCTCGCTGAAAAGCATCGCGTTGAGCCCGTATGGCGAGTCGTTGACTGTGCGAATGACGTCGGCCTCTGTGTCGAACGGGGTCACGGTCAGGATGGGTCCGAAGATCTCCTCGCGCTGGTGCGGCGCGTCTGCGGGCAGCCCGATGACGACGGTCGGCCGGACGATCAGCCCATCGTCGAGTGAGCCGGTGACAATCTTGCCGCCAGCTTCCTCGATGCTGTCGAAGTAGCTGCGGACCTTGTCGTAGTGCGTCTTGCTCGACAGTGGACCGATCTGGGTGACGGGCTCCTTCGGGTCACCGACCACCATTGCCTCGGCCGCCGCGACCAGGCGGGCGACGAACTCGTCGTGGATCGACTGGTGTACATAGAGGCGCGAGCCGGCCAGACAGACCTGCCCGGCGTTGGTGAAGACGGCCCGGATGGACCAGGCGACGGCGTTGTCGATATCGGCGTCGTCGAAGACTACGTTCGCGCCCTTGCCCCCGAGCTCGAGGCTCACCGGCGTGAGGTTGGCGGCCGCCGCGGCGGCAATCACGCGGCCCGTTGTGGACTCACCGGTGAACGTGATGCGGTCGACGTCAGGGTGTCGGGTGAGCGCCTCGCCCGCGCTGTCTGGGCCGAAGCCGTGGACGACGTTGAACACCCCCGGCGGCAGGCCTGCTTCAATGGCGAGGCGCGCAAGGATCGTCGCGGAGGCAGGGGAGTCCTCCGCAGGCTTGAGGACGACCGTGTTGCCCCAAGCTAGCGCTGGGGCGACCTTCCAGCTCTCCAGCATCATGGGGAAGTTCCACGGCGCCACCGCGGCCACGACTCCGGCAGGCTCATAGCGCGTGTACGCGTGGTGGCCAGAGTCCATCGGCAGAGTCTCGGCCGGCGTGATGGCGGCATGGTCGGCGAAGAAGCGGAAGTTGTCCGCCGTGCGAGGCACGTCATTCCCCTTGCTCTGGGTGACGGGCTTGCCCATGTCACGAGTGTCGGCCAGGGCCAACTCCTCTGCGTGCGCCTCGATCAGGTCGGCGAATCGGTGGATGATCCGCTTGCGCTCCGCGCGCGTCATCCGCGGCCAAGGGCCCTCCGCGAAGGCACGCCGGGCCGCGGCGACCGCGCGGTCGACCTCCGTCGCACCGCCCACGGGGAACTGTGCCCACGGCTCGCCGGTGTAGGGGTCGATGGATGTGAAGCTCTCCGCGGACTCGGACTGCTCTTCGCGTCCATCGATCACGTGGCCGAACGTCTCCATGTCAGTGCCTTCCTTCGTTCGTGCTGTAGTCGTGAGGCGCGTTCGCCGCGGCGGTGGCCGCATCTCGCTCCTCGAGGGTCTGGTCGCCTGCTGCCCACATCGCCCGCGGGACCTCGCGGACTATGATGCGCACGCTCTGCGGGTTGGCGCCCACGCTGTCGACGACGGCGCGGTGCAGCCGGTGGATGAGCTCGCGGACGATCTTGGTGTCGCGGCCTTCGGTGATGGTCACCTCGACGAGGGGCATCGTCACCCTCCTGAAACGCTGACGGTTCCGAGGTTGGCGAACCTCACGGCGACGGTGCTGCCTCGGTTCAGGAACACGGCATCGGTCATGCCACCGGTCAACACGATCCAGCCGGCTTCGAGCACTTGCCCGCGGCGGCCGAGATCGTTCGCCGCAAGCGCCAGGGCCTGTGCGGGGTGGCCCTGTACGGCGGCACCGGTGGCTCGGTCGACGACACTGCCATCGACCTCGACGATCGCCTCTTCGGCGACGAGGTCGAGGCTGTTCGGATCCAGGGCGATTGACCCCAGCCCGAAGCGCGCAGCCGACGCATTGTCGGCGACGACATCGGGCAGGGTGAACTTGAAGTCGGTGAACCTGGAGTCGATGACCTCGTAGCCGCCGTAAACCTCGGAGACGGCGGCGAGCGCGCGCTCGGCCGTCACATCCGGTCCCCTGAGCTCCTCCCCGAGCACGAACACGATCTCGGGCTCGACGCGTGGGTGGATCAGCTCGTCGAGGACGGCGGGAGCGCCAGGCTCAAGCACCATCGCGTCCGTGAGCCAAGCGGTCAGCGGGGCGTCGATGCCCATACGCTGCTGCTTGGCGGCCGAGGTGAGCCCGAGTTTGACGCCGATGATCTTCTCGCCCGCGGCTACCTTCCGCTCGATGAGCATGCTCTGTGCCTGATAGGCCATCTCGAGATCCAGGCCGGGGAACTGATCGACCACGCGGCCGCGGTCTCGGCGCTCGGTCTCGGCGGTGAGGAGCTCGTCGACGACCTGGTCGAGGGTCCACTCGTGCTGGTTGGGAGCGCTCACGTGCGTGGCCTCTTCGGGCTGGTGCCGTCGGCATCGGCTGGTGTCCTGGTGTCGATCACGGGTCCTCCTTTGGCTACATGCAGTGCATGATGAACGCAATCATTACATCTAATTAGGTCAAAGTGCTAGACCGGTGACGGGCTGCTCCGCTGGGTTGAGCCCGCCGGGGCGCATCGTGGGCGTCGCAGACCCCTACCGAAGGTCGGTCAGTCGACGGGTTGAGCCTTTCGTCGGCACCTGGTACTTCGTGCTGGCTCGCGCGTGCGACCCGAGTCCCATGTCGATCGAGCCCACTCCTCGTTCGGGTCGAACCAAACTGGCCGTCCAAGCGGAGTCATCCTCGATCCGGCGGACCGGAGACAGCCTGAGTGGCACTGGCGGGGTTGTGATAACGCCGAGCCGCTGCGAAACGCGGACGACGGCGGGGACTAGGCCATGTCGCGAGAGCGTGGCGCCGGCCCTCGCAGGCTCTGCGGGAAGGGGCACGGGATCTGTTTTCAGCCATGATCGGCCCAGTATTACTACATAGGAATATCCAAGGTAGGAACTGTTGGAACCGGCCGAGTAGTCGTACGCTCCCTTGTCATGTCCTTGAAGTACGCGCTGCTCGGCGCCCTGACTGCTCGCTCGATGAACGGCTACTCGCTAGCGAGGTTCTTTGCCGGTGCCCAGAACTTGATCTGGTCGGCACCGCAGAGTCAGGTCTATGGCACATTGAAGCGGTTGGAGAGCACAGGTCTTGTAGAGGTGACGCGAGCGCAAGGAGCTAATGGTCTCGACACCAAGGTCTTCTCACTGACGAGCGAAGGCGAGGGCGCCCTCCAGGAGTGGGTAGCAGGAGTGCATCCGACCCCACCCAACCGAGACGCTTTCGCACTGCAGGCTCTCTACTTCGACTCCATCAGCGCCGAGGACACTTGTGCTGTGCTTGAGGACTACATCGAGTCGCAAAAGGCGTTGCTTGAACAGTGGGAAGCGCATCGCGACGCGCTCCTCGACTTGAGGACGCCGCTCCTGCGGGAACGCCTCAAAGGCAGGACTCCTGACGAGCATCGGCGGATCGGACGCCTCAAGGCGCACGTCTTCGAAGGCCAGGCGGCACAAGCGAAAGTTCGGATCGCGTGGGCCCGAAAAGGAATTTCCTTGTCAGGGAAGGCTGGAAGACTATCGACGCCGGACTTGCCTGGGCGAAACTACGATTTCGATACGACAGCGAACTCGACGGGTCCCGTCTCCAGATCCAGCGAGTGGACATCACGTGCCGAGGCGGTCGCTCAGAAGCTCACCGAGAGGATCCTGAGCAAGCAGGTCGAGCCCGGCCACCGTCTCGGGACCAAGGCGGAACTGCGCACCGAGTACGGCGTCGCTGGTGGCACTCTCAACGAGGCGATCCGCCTGCTCGAAACCCGCGGACTGGTTTACGCCAAGCCCGGTCCTCGGGGCGGCATCTTTGTCGCCTCTCCGCCGGCTCACATCCGGCTGAGTCACCTGGTTCTGGAGCTGGGCAACGAGGCGATGTCGGTCGCCGACAAACTCGAGATCCGCAACGCTCTTGAGGTGCCGGTAGCAGTCCATGCCGCACACGCTGCAAGTGACGAGGATGTCAGCCAGCTTCGCAACCAGGTCGAAGCGATGGGACGCTGCGGCGACGCGCCCGCCGAGTACTTCCGCCTCAATTGGGACCTACACGAGGCGATCGCGCAGCTCGGAAGCAACCACTTGCTCCGAACACTTTACCTGTCACTATTGGACGGCGCCCGCGACGCAGTACGGGATGTAGTCCCTGATGATCAGTTCCGGGCTACCTGGAAGACGAACTGGCAACTTCATGTCGACCTCGTGGAGGCTATCGCGTCGCGTGACCCCCATTTGGCCGCTCGCGCCGCTGAGGCGCACACGCCGACGGCGGAGACAGTTTCGTCCCGCGAGTGAAGGCTTTTCCATCCGCGCCATCCGACTAGGCGCTGATCAGAGCGCGTCTGACCATCTGGGATGGAGACCTGTCTGTCGTCGAGGAAGCACTCGTGCGCGCCGTCGACGGGCGAGAAGTAACGCGCGCCCATTCGGCGGGCTCCGCCAGCGGGAGATACTGTGCCCGCTCGTCCGTCGCGGGCGTGCACGATAACCGTGACGGCGAACCCGGCCGAAGGATTCATCCGGAGGCGGCGACAGATACATGCCCGATTCTGAACCGGACGAGATCCGAGCGTGGGTGGGGTTGGCGGAGCTGACGCAGGACGCGGGCTTTCGGAACATGATGAGACTTCCGGTCAAACACCCTGCCGCAGAACGTGCCCCCCACGGAACTGGCGTCTACTGCGACACCGTCGCGATGATCCGCGACCGCGTCCGCCCCGCACTGACCACGGGAATTGATCCATCCTCGTCAGAGTCAGATCCACTAGTGGATGCAGGCACAGCTCGTTTCGCTCAGGTTCTCGACCAGCAGCCCGACGGCCACACTGCGACTCCGGGGGCCCGTCAACAACATTCGTAAACGAGCCGAACCCGTATAGAGCATAGACGCGCATCGGCCTCGGATTGAGTGACGAGAGGCTCAGGTCAGCCCCGGTGGTCACCGCGGCGTCGATGACGCGATCGGCGCGGTGCCGACGAAGCAGTTGTGCGCTCGATCTCCGCTGTGAAATCGGCACCCGCGCCTGGGCGCGGGTGGCGATTCGGAGAGCGTAGCGTGTCTAGGCGCTAGTTTCGTTC